>NZ_JAPVZO010000002.1:0-97664 GCF_041432445.1 Streptococcus sp. 27098_8_69
TCTTCTTTACGGTAACCTTTTGAAACTGAAGGGTTCAGTTTTGACACCAAATGAATCTTTTCTTTGCGAGCTAGTTGAATGTTGTCCTTTCCTGAATAAGCCGCATCACCAATAATAGTCTCGATGTCCAGACTATTTTCCTTTGTTTTGGCATATAACTCAGATAAATATTTCCCATCGCTTTGTTCACCAGAAGTGACCACGCAAGCAGTAATAATCCGTTCATCCGTCATAGCGATATGACTTTTATATCCATAGAAAGAGGTGTCGGCTGTCTTATGTCCAAGCCTAGCCTCCTCTTTAACAGAAGCTTCCAAGTGTTCTAAGTCATCATCAACAGCTTCTTTTAGGTAATTGAACTTTTGAGAAACAGCCGGTAGGGCTAAGAGTTCCTCGTGTTTTTCAACCACAGCCATTAACTCCTCTGTATAGGTCAACTCTACTTCGAGGTTATCTTCTTGAGGTTTCTTTGGAAATTCTATTTTGATATCTTCTGAATGTTGATAAATCGTTTTACGTAAAGCTTTTGAGCGCTCCCTAAGAATTTCTTGGGGCTTCTTATGATTATAATGAGCTTTAGTGTGAGTGGCATCTACAATGAGTATTTTACTCTTAATCAAATTATGTTCGAGTGCAATTTGAACAGACTTCTGAATCAATACATCAAGTAGCTTGTCATCTTTAATTCTTAACTTTCTAAATTTTGTCAGGGAGGATGGTTCGATAACAGAATCCTCCGGAGCTAGACCAAGAAAAAATTTAAAGGCCATATCTGACAAGGAACGTTCCACCACATCGACATCTGATAACTTATAAATATCTTTTAACAAGAGATATTTGAACATCATAAACTGATTATCAAGCATCATTTCACCTCATCTCTAGTATAACAAAAAAGCCATCTATTGGATGACTTTTTCAGTGGGCTCCTTTTTGTCCGGCCTCTTTTTTCTTATTTGACATGATTTGCAAGATCTTCTTGCGCTTTTTTATTAGATTCTTCTTTTTCTTTCTTCCATTTATCTTGAGCTTTTTGATATTCATCAGCAGTTACTGGCTTATCTTGAAGGTCAAGGTATTTGTACAAGAGGGCTTCACTTGTTCCCTTGTTACCTGAGTAAGCAAATGGAAGTGTGAATGGCACCATCTTAGACAACATTGGACGTCCAGTTTTAGAAGTTGTTGGAATAATCAATGCACTATCTGTCAACCAAGCTTGGGCAGCAGCATATTTATCATAACGTTTTGAAACGTCAGTGTCTTCATTTCCAGCTTCAACAACCATCTTTTCGTAATCTTCCAAACCAACTTGTTTGGCAGCAGCGTTATTTGTGCCTGAATCAAATCCTAGGTAAGTCTTAGTATTTTCACCTACTGATGGTTTGATGATATCAAGGTAAGTAGATGGGTCGATATAGTCCGGAGACCAACCAACGTTATCTGAAAGGTCCCAATCTTCACCGGCAGCCGTTTCAGCAAAGTAAGTAACATTGAGGACTTCATCTTTTTGAAGTTGTTGAATGTCAATGACAACATTGTCAGTTCCTAATGTTGCTTCAAGCGATTGTTTCAATGATTGAACACGTTGAACTTTTGTAGTATTGGTTTGGTCAACTGGCATATCCAAGTGGATTGGGAATTGAACACCCTCCGCTTGGAGAGCTGTCTTAGCCTTAGCAAACTCTGCTTTTGCTTTTTCAGGATTGTAAAGACCGTCTTGAGCGTCTTCTAGATTAACATCTTTCCACTCATCACCATAGGTCACCAATTTTTCCTTAACTAAGTCACCAAAGTTTTTACCATCTGCTTGAACAAATGTTGGTGGCACAAACAAGTTACGAAGGAGTTTGCTTGCTCCACTTTCTCCATTAACTTGAGAAGCATATGCTGTTCTATCGAAACCGAAGGCAATAGCTTGACGGAAGTCTTTGTTTAGGAGAGCTTTCTTAGTTGATGTCTTTTGCTCATCTGTAGTCTTAGAAGTATATTTGTAAGACTGACGATCAATATTCGTACCGACTAAGAAAGTTGTAGAATCTTGTGTTGTATAAACGATGTTATCCTTAAACTCTTTTTCAAGTTCAGAGTAGCTTCCACTTGTTGGGAAGAGAAGTGCCATTGAGAAACCACCATCTTTAAAGGTTTCTGCAAGTTTGTTATTGTCTTGACCATCCCAGAATGAAAGTTTTACTTTATCAATATGAACATTGTCCTTATCCCAGTAGTTTGGATTCTTTTCAAATTCGACTGAAGATTTTGCTACCAATGATTTCAACAAGAAAGGACCATTATAAAGGATACTGCTTGGATCTGTTGCTTTAGCAAAGTCACTTCCTTTAGAAGTAAGGAATTCTTCATTGACTGGTGCAAGAATTCCCATGGTTGTCTTAGAGTTCCAGAAGCTTTCTGGTTTGTTCAAAGTGTATTGAATTGTTTGATCATCTACAGCCTTGATTCCAACTTCTGAGAAGTCTTTAACTTCACCTTTTACATAAGCATCAAGACCTTTAATAGATTCTTGAACAAGATAAAGGGCTTCTGACTTATTATCAGCCGCATATTTAAGACCTGTTACAAAGTCTTGCGCTTTCACTGGCGCATACTCTTCGCCTTCAGAAGTATACCATTTAGCATCTTTACGGATTGTGTAAGTGTAAGTCAATCCATCTTTAGACACTGACCAATCTTCTGCCAAAGATGGCACGAAGTTACCGTAGCGGTCATTCTCCATCAAACCGTCAACGACATTACTTGTGATATTAGCAACCGCAGCCTTACCAGTTGTCAGATAGTTGAGACTATCTGGATCTGTTTCATAAACATAAGAAAAAGTTTTCTCACCCTTTGCACTAGAGCCTGAACCTGAACAAGCCGCCAAAACACCAGACGCTAACAGAGTCACCCCTGCTAGGGCCATTACTTTTGAAAATTTCATAATAAACTCCTTTATGACTTTTTATACATTATAATCCCTTTTCAGCCAAGTGTCAATACAATTTTCAGAATTTTTCAAATTGAATTGAAAACAATTGCCATTTTAAAATTATTTTTTACAGTCAGTCACTTTTATGGCATTCATATTTGAAAAATCTCTTTGTTAGCAGTTTTCAAGTAAATCTTTATGATATAATGAAAGGAGAAAATTGAAAGGAAATACCATGTCAAAAGAAGTTATTGTTGAAAGTTTTGAACTGGATCACACCATTGTCAAAGCACCTTATGTCCGTTTAATCGGAGAAGAAACAGGTCCTAAAGGAGATATCATTTCTAACTTTGATATTCGCTTGGTTCAACCAAATGAAGACTCTATCCCTACTGCTGGTCTTCATACAATCGAGCACCTCTTAGCCAAACTCATCCGTACTCGCATTGACGGGATGATTGATTGTTCACCATTTGGGTGTCGTACAGGTTTCCATATGATTATGTGGGGACGTCATACTAGCGCTGAAATCGCTGCTGTCATCAAGGATTCACTAAAGGAAATCGCTGAGACTACAACTTGGGAAGATGTTCCAGGAACAACCATTGAGTCTTGTGGTAATTACAAGGATCATAGCCTTTTCTCTGCTAAGGAGTGGGCAAAATTGATTCTTGAACAAGGAATTTCAGACGATGCCTTTGAGCGTCATGTCATTTAACACAAAAGAACCAGCTTTTCAGCTGGTTCCTTTTTTGATTCGCAAAACTTTGATTTAGGCTTTTTCACGAATGACCAAGACACCATCTTCCATGTCGGCTTCAAGGTGTTTAGCATCAAGATTATCCAAGTGGAAGTCTGTTACTTTGTCACGGATTTGTTGTTCAACTACTCGACGGAGTGGACGAACACCCATGACTTCATCATAACCTTCTTCAGTCATGTATTCTTTAGCTGCATCGCTCACTGCCAAGTCGATCTCTTTCTTAGCAAGCGTCTTATTGACATCAATCAACATCAAATCTACAATCTTAGAAAGGTCTTCCTTGCTCAAGTGTGAGAATTCAATCACAGCGTTGAAACGGTTGAGGAATTCTGGACGGAAGTAAGGTTTCAAACGATCCATGAGTTCTGGTTTTTCCGCATCTTCTGTCAAGTTTGCTTCGTAACCAAAGCCAGCATTTGAAGTTGCGATAATCACTGTATTCTTGAAGTTTACAGTGTTACCTTGACCGTCTGTCAAACGGCCATCATCTAAGACTTGAAGAAGAAGGGTGATGACTTGAGGGTCAGCCTTTTCAATCTCGTCAAGAAGGACAATTGAGTATGGATTACGACGAACTCGCTCAGTCAAGGTATTGTTATTGTCATCGTAACCAACATAACCTGCAGTAGTACCAATCAATTTAGAAACGGCTGTGCGGTCGCTGTATTCTGACATATCCAAACGGATAATAGCATCTTTAGTTCCGAACATATCAAGAGCCAATTGTTTAGCCAACTCAGTTTTACCGACACCGGTAGGACCTACAAAGAGGAAGCTACCGATTGGACGATTCCCTTCGTCAAAGCCTGCACGATTACGACGGATGGCACGTGCTACTGCTTCAACAGCCTTATCTTGACCGATAACCTTAGTTTGCAAACGATTACCCATATCTTTCAATCGTTCGATATCGGTTGCACCCATTTGTGATACTGGGATTCCAGTCATCCGTTCGACAGACTCAGCTACGTCATTGACAGTTGCAGTAACCTTATGATCTTCTGTATGGTTGGCAATTTTCTTTTCAAGTTCTTCAATACGGACTTTTGCATTTAGAGCTGCTTCGTAATCTTCTTTAGCCGCAGCTTCTTCTTGTTTAGTTTTTTCCGCTTGAATTTCGTGTTCAACTGCATGTACATCTGTCACGGGATGTTGAGCCGCCAAGTGAGCAGCTGTCACATCCACAAGGTCAATAGCCTTATCTGGCAAGCTACGTTGCGGAATATATTGAACAGAGTAATCAACAGCCGCTTTCAATACTTCATCTGGCAAAATGACGTTGTGGTGTTGTTGATAAAGATCACGGATCCCTTGGAGAATCTTGAAAGTATCTTCAGCAGATGGAGCATTAACTTTTACTTCGTTGAAACGACGAGCAAGGGCTGCGTTTTTCAAGATGGTATTACGGTATTCATCTTGAGTTGTTGCACCGATTACTGTTAATTCCCCACGTGAAAGAGCAGGTTTCAAGATATCAGCAAGCCCCTTAGATCCTTGACCATCCCCTGTACTACCAGCACCAAGGATTTGATGGATTTCGTCGAAGAAAAGGATAATATTTCCAGCTTCTTTGACTTCGTTTACCAAGTTTTGAATATTTTCTTCAAAGCTACCACGGTATTGAGTACCAGCTTCAAGTCCAGAAATATCAATTGAAATGATTTCTTTGTTCTTGATTGCTGCTGGAACGTCTCCATTCACAATAGCTTGAGCCAAACCTTCAACTACTGCTGTTTTACCAACACCAGCATCACCGACAAGAACTGGGTTATTCTTTGTACGACGAGAAAGGATTTCAGATGTTTCTTGAATTTCCTTATTACGTCCAATAACCGGATCTAACTTACCTTCACGAGCTTCAGCTGTTAAGTTACGTCCAAGTTTTGCAAGAATACCATCTTGTTTCATAGCTTTACCTTGAACATACTGAGCTTGGTCACTTCCTTCACTTGGCAGTTGACCTGTTTGACGATAAATAGCAAATTCTTCAGGTGTTACTTCACGACCGTTAATCAAGTAACGACGGTTTTCTGAACTGTATCCACGCATACCGCCCATTAATTGGTTAAACAAATCATCCATGTTGTTAAAGTTATTAAAGTTGTTGTTCATATTTCATACCTCGTTTGTTTTCAAAATTAGTTAGTCAAATTAATTCGACTTTCTCTGACCTTTGTTTTAAAAAATTTAGACTAGCTACTTGCTACTCTACGTATAATTTCTGGTTTTTCTTTATCCAATGTAGATTTTGTAATTGGAATTCTAAAAATACTAATGTTAAACATAGGTTGCACCTCTTTTCTAGGTTTTACCCATACTTTGACCTTAAGATAAATTACACAATCACCTTAAAATCAAGGTTTTCTAAGGATTTTCTTATCCTTATGTTCTTAGTATATCACTTTGGTCAGTATTAGTCAAGAGATTTGACCATTTTTGACCAACTTTTTTTAAATATTTTTTTATACCAAAAAACCAGTCAAAATGACTGGTTTTTATTATGTGACTTTCAGTCCGTCTCGCTCCGTGAGGTGCGAGACAAATAAACCACCCGCTATGCGGGTGCGCGTCGAAGGTTATACCAAAAAAACTCCAAACGCGATACAATAAAGGTGTTCAAGCCAATTGTAAAGCGAAAGGAGAAAAATATGGCTCAAAAAGCACATAGTTTATCACACACAAAATGGATGTGTAAATATCACATTGTGTTCACCCCTAAGTATAGACGAAAAGAGATCTATAATCAATATCGAAGTAGTTTGGGAGAAATATTCCATAGATTATGTAGTTATAAAGGTGTTAAGATTATCGAGGGCCATTTAATGCCAGACCATGTACATATGTTAGTAAGTATTCCACCAAGGATAAGTGTTTCGAGTTTCATGGGTTATTTAAAAGGTAAAAGTGCACTCATGATGTTTGACAAACACGCCAACCTCAAGTACAAGTTTGGGAATCGGCATTTTTGGGCAGAAGGTTATTATGTGAGTACAGTAGGTCTTAATGAAGCCACAATTAAGAAATATATTCAAGATTAAAGAAATTATCCAGTGGATGATTTCTTCACGAGTATGAAAATTTGAGAACGAGTAAAGCATGATATAGCACTAGATAAATTAAGTGTAAAAGAATATGAGGATCCCTTTAGGGATAGTGGTAAGTAATACTCACGCCTCTTTAAGAGGCAAGTGACGAGTCAAGAGCAATGAGGCTTGAACAACGTGAAAGCCAGCGTCTTTAGGCGCTGGCTGGTAATTTGGGCTTTTAGCCCTGGTGCAAACCACCCGTTAGACGGGTGGTTATGATTTACTATTTATGAATCTTAGCTCAATGCATCATCCATTGAAAGAACTTCGTGGAAGACACGTTGTGTCAATTCAGTTTTTTGTTCTGGAGTGAGGTATTTAGTGTTTACACAGTATCCAGAGATACGTACGATTACGTCTTCACCTGACATGATCTTTTCGTATACATCGTTCAAGTCCATAACGTTCAAGTTAACGTGTTGTCCACCATTTTCGAAGTAACCATCAAGGATTGTTACCAAGTTATCAACTTGTTCATCACGAGTTTTACCAAGAGCACGTGGTGATACTTGAGTTGTCAATGAGATACCATCAGCTGCGTAACCAAAGTCAAGGCTAGCAAGTGAGTTCAAGTTTTGCAACCATCCACCTTTAGCTTTGTTAGATGGGTTCGCACCTGGTGAGAAGAATTCAAGTTTAGATAAGTTCACTGAACCATCTTCGTTGAGGTATACACCTTTGTGGACTGGTGAGTTACCAGTTTGTTTAGAGTAAGCAACGTTAGATGTGATTGTCAAAAGTGATACAGTAGCTTCTGCGTCTTTGTAAAGTTTGTGGCTACGTAGACGAGTTGTGTAAGCTTCTATCAACCATTCTGCCAATTCATTTGAACGAGGATCATCTTCACCCCAACGTGGGTATTCACCGATTGTTTCGTAATCGTAGATGTAGCCATTTTCATCACGGATTGGTTTAACTGTAGCGTATTTGATAGCTGACAATGTATCAACAGTGTTGGCAAATCCACAGATACCGAATCCCATATTGGCACGTTGTTTAGTTGGCAAGAAGGCCATTTGAACAGCTTCGTAGTTGTACTTATCAGTCATGTAGTGGATGATGTTCAAAGCATCTACGTAAGTGTCTGTCAACCAGTCAAGAGATTTTTCAAAGTTAGCTTTAACTGATTCAAATTCAAGAACTTCATCACGGATTGGTTCGATGTCAAATACTTTGTAGTCTTTATGAACATCGTCGTAACCACCGTTCAAACCAGTAAGAAGAGCTTTAAGAACGTTAACGCGAGCACCGAAGTACTGAATGTTGTGACGTTGTTCTTCGTTTTCTGGGTCAAGTGGAGATACACAACATGAGATACAGCTCATTTCACCGTATCCATCTTTAGCCATTGTTGTAACACCTTCGTATTGGATTGAAGAGTGTTTGTGGCTCATGTGCATACAGTAGCGACGGAAGTTGTATGGCAATTTGTCAGTCCAAAGAACTGTCAAGTTTGGTTCTGGTGAGTTACCAATGTTATCAAGAGTGTTCAAGAAACGGTAGTCCATCTTAGTAACACGGTGACGACCGTCGTTACCCATACCAGCCATAGAAGTTGTGATGAAGGTTGGGTCACCTGAGTACAATTGGTCATAAGCTTTTGTACGAGCAAATTTAACTGTACGAAGTTTCATAACGAAATCATCAACGAATTCTTGGATTTCTGATTCAGTAAATGTACCACGAGCAAGGTCACGTTCTGCAAAGATATCCAATACGATTGGCACACGTCCAAGAGATGTAGCCGCACCGTTGATAACACGGCAGACAGCCATAAAGGCAATGTTAACCCATTGGATAGCTTCTTTAACGTTCATCGCTGGTTTACGAACATCAACTCCGTAAAGGTCACCCAAGCGTACAACTTGTTGCAATGCTTGGTATTGAAGGTTTACTTCTTCACGAAGACGGATTGTTTCTTCATCGATTTCTTTGATTGCATTCCAGTCGTTGACTTTTTCTTGCATCAAGTAGTCTGCTCCGTAAAGAGCAAGACGTGCATAAACACCGATGATACGTCCACGTGAGTAGGCATCTGGAAGACCAGTTACAGTGTGAGCGTGACGAGCGCGACGAATGTTTGAAGTGTAGGCACGGAAGATACCGTCGTTAACTGTTGTTACATATTTAGTGAAGATTTCGTGAACAGCTGGATCTGGTTCGTATCCATTTTCTTTCAAAGTTGTTTCAGCCATACGGATACCACCTTTTGGCATGAAGTTCAATTTGAAGAGTTCATCATTTTGGATACCAAAGATCACTTCGTTTTCTTTGTCGATAAATCCAGCAGGAATATCAGCAATAGAAGTTGGACGAGTGTCCATTGGGAAACGAGTTTCTTCGTAGTGTGCTTTAGTTTCTTCTACGATTTTTTTGATGTGGAGTGAACGTTCTGTTGGTCCTGCAAGGAAGCTTTCATCTCCATCATAAGGAGTGTAGTTTGCTTGTACAAAGCGTGATACACTTGCTTTTTCTTTCCAGTCAACACCTTTAAAGCCTTCCCAAGCTTTGTCAAAAATGTCCTGTGCTTCAACAACTGTCTTAACAACCATGTTATTTCCTCTTTTTTCTTTCTAGTAACAGTCATCTGTTACATTCATGTATTCAGTATAACACACAGTAAACGATTTCAACAACTAAAAACTCACTTTTTTAATACTTTCTTTTCTAATACAGTTCAAAATATACCACAAACTGTATTATATTTTTGAAAGGGGTTATTTGATTTTCATTTTTTCAGAAAAAGAGTATAATAAAATTAAACAAACTAGCACTGAGAGGTTTCTCCATGTTGATTTTTCCACTAATGAATGATTTATCTCGTAAAATCATCCATATTGACATGGATGCCTTTTTTGCTGCTGTTGAAATTCGAGACAATCCTAAACTAAAAGGGAAACCCGTTGTTATTGGTAGCGACCCTAGAAAAACTGGTGGTCGAGGAGTTGTTTCTACCTGTAGCTATGAAGCACGAGCATTTGGCATCCACTCAGCCATGAGTTCTAAAGAAGCCTATGAACGTTGCCCCCAAGCTATTTTCATATCTGGAAACTACGAAAAATATACTGCTGTCGGTCAACAGATTCGAGCTATTTTCAAACGTTATACGGATAATATCGTGCCTATGAGTATCGATGAAGCTTATCTAGACGTGACTGAAAACAAACTCGGCATCAAGTCCGCTGTTAAAATCGCTCGACTAATTCAACAAGATATTTGGAATGAACTTCATCTGACCGCTTCTGCTGGTGTGTCTTACAATAAATTCTTAGCTAAAATAGCCAGCGATTACCAAAAACCTCGAGGTCTGACAGTTATTCTCCCTAATGAATCTGAAGATTTTCTCAAACAAATGGATATCGCTAAATTCCACGGTGTAGGTAAAAAAACAGTTGAAAAATTGCATCAAATGGGGGTATTTACTGGCGCTGATCTTTTAAAAATTTCTGAAATTAGTCTCATTGACCGTTTTGGTAGACTCGGTTTTGACCTGTATCGCAAGGCTCGTGGCATTGATAATTCTCCCGTCAAATCCAATCGCATTCGTAAGTCTATCGGAAAAGAAAAAACTTATAGTAAGATTCTCAATCTAGAAGAAGATATCAAAAAAGAGCTAACCCTCCTTTCGGAAAGAGTTGCCCTAAGTCTTCAAAAACATGAAAAAGCTGGAAAGATTGTTATTTTAAAAATCCGCTATGCTGACTTTTCTACAATGACTAAGCGGAAAAGCTTATCTCAAAAGATCCAAGATGCTAAAACTATTTCACAAATGGCTATCCAACTTTACGAATCTCTGGCAAATAAAGATAAAGACGTTCGCTTATTGGGTGTCACAGTGACTGGATTTTAAAACCTTGAAGGAATCTTCCCTCAAGGTTTTTTTCTTATACAAATAATCGAATAAAGCTATAAAGTAGCAAGACACTACCAAGGACAATGCGGTATTTACCAAACATCGTAAAGTCGTGTTTTTTAACATAGCTGGTCAAGAAACGAATGGCAACCATGCTGACTGCAAAAGCGACTACCATGGCAACTAAGAGCAAGAAGAATTGACCAAAACTCAAAACTTCTCCTGCCTTGATGAATTTAAAAATCTTCAAGGCACTAGCTCCAAACATAACAGGAATTCCTAGATAGAAGGTGAATTCTGTCACCACTGAACGACTGGTTCCATTTAATAAACCACCGACGATAGTGGCGCCCGAACGGCTAGTCCCAGGTAAAAGAGCCAAGACTTGGAAAAGTCCGATATAGAGGGCCGTTTTATAAGGCAACTTGTCTAGCTCTGTGACTGTTGGCTCAATCGCTTGCGCTTTGTTACGTTTTTCAAGATAAATAAAGGCAACCCCATAAACAATCAACATAATGGCTACTGAAACCATATTATGGAAGTGAGTATCAAACCAATCATCAAACTTAAAGACTAGAAGAAGAGGGAGAGTTGCAACAAATACTTTAGACCATAATTGCCAAGTTCTACGAACTTGAACTTTATCCTTACCCGGTTTGAAAGGATTAAGTTTGTTAAAGTAGATAACCATAACGGCTAGGATAGCACCCAGTTGAATAACTACGTTAAACATAGACATGAAGGCTTCACTCTGGTCTTTATACTGGACAAACTCTTCTGCTAGGATCAAGTGACCTGTACTTGAAATCGGCAACCATTCCGTAATTCCTTCAACAATCCCGAAGAAGATAGATTTTAAAATTTCAATAAGATACATAGATTACTCCTTTTTTCTATCTTCCATTATAGCATATTTTTTCAGTCTATGGGAGTTCTCTTTAAAAGGCACCGATACTGCCACCGCCTCCACCACCAGAGAAGCCACCGCCAGAACTTCCGCTTCCAGATGATACGGAATAGTTACTTGCTGTATTTGCGATGCTGACATAATGGCTCATTTGCGCGCTTGAATGATAAAACATACTGTGCCAGCCATACGCTACATAGAGGTTGATGTCTGGATTTTCCACTTGAATATGATGAACCTTCATCAAATGGCTGACCTTATCCGCATAGCCAAATAAGGTCGCATAGACCAAGAGGCGATTCCATACCACAATACTTTCCAATTCAGCTTGATCCAATCGTGCAATCTCACGCAACATATTTTCAAAACTGGTCCAGAGATAGTAGACCTCTGCTCCCGCTTCATTCAGAACACCATCACGATTATCTAGTCGAAGCTTCCAATAATAGAAAACAGCCAAAACCAAACCTAGAAAACCAAGTATTGGCAAGGGGAGGTAAAGATAACCATGAACATCCAAACTGTACAAGAACAAACCAAATCCTATAAATAGGGGCAAGATAGTGGAGAGTCCCATCCCCACTTGCAAGGCCTTTTCCCCACCAGTCAAAGGACGATAATAATCCGGAAGTCCCCAGAAGGAAACTCGATTTCTCACTCCTTCTTGCATCTCTTTCAATACTTCTTCAAAAGAAGATTTGAGCTGACGCCCCTTTGCTTGAATCCGTTTTTCATCAGAGACTTTTGCTCTACGATAAAGACTATCAGATACCTTATAATCTGCAAACAAATTGGAAAGAGTTTCTTCTTTTTTGCCTGAAAAAACCAGATTTAGACAGTCTATCTCAAAGCTTGACAAACCATCTTCTTTTACTAGCCTCAAACCAACTGCATCTCCTTCTGAAATAATAGAAACATTCCCACGGTCTATCACATCTAGCAAGGTAGCTTGAATAAGTTGATCAAAGGTGAATTTGCCAGCCCCCTTGACTAAGGGACTCACTTCCTCCAAGGAGGTCGAGTAAACTGCTTCTGATAAAACCATAGGCTCTAATTCCATTGGTGGCTCATAGAGACGATGATTTTTGGCATATTTGACTGAAGGAGTGGTTTTTCTTCTATAGATAAAATAGAAGCAAGTACTCAATAACAAGGAGATGGAAAGTATTGAAGGAAACACCCAAGTAACGAGTTGTTTACTCTGCTCTTTTTCTCTAACAATCGAGTCTTCTATCTTATTAAACTCTTCTAAACGATTCCCTTTTAAGCCCTGATCCATAGCGCTAGCAAAATCAGTTCGAGGCCAGTAGGCATGCAACTCAACTCCACGCTTAGACGGAAGATTGTCTAAGCGAATCGTATAGTCAGGACCACTCTGTTCAATCCTTCCCTCTCTAAAGAGTTGCCCTGTGTGGAAAAAGAGTTTTTCAGCCCCCTTATCTCCCCTTACATGAAACTCAAACTTTTCAATAGATTCTGAACTATCTGTTAAGGGTTGCCAATTTAATTCAGCGATATCATCATATAAGAAAAGAAGATTTTTCAAATGCCAGGTAAGTTCCACTTCAACCCTATCCCCTTCCTGACCTGGATTATAAACTTTAACAGTATAACCATTCGTTTCTTCTGTCACTTCGCTAGTAAGATTTTCGATTTTATGACCATTTTTAAAGGCCTCAACCTTTGGATGAGGATCAATTTCAAACCCGCTAGGCATCTTGCCTGCACGACCAAGTCCCACGATTTGACCATTAAAATCATCCTCAAACTGGTAAACTATCTTCTGCCTAAATTCCGCTGTATTGTCTGCATGAATATACAGTTCTCCTTTATAGGATGGAATGCTGAAATCCACGGCAAAAACCAATTTTGGAACAATTATCAGACTAGTAAATATAAGTACTATTAACCATCTTTTTTTCATAATATAGCCTCTTTTGACCTTTTTCTCATTATATCATTTTTTTCCAAGTAAGGGTTTACTAAGATTGAAAAAGTTCCGCTTTTTCGATACAATAGAGAGAAGCAATTTTAGACTAGAAATAGGAGAAATCATGAAAAAATTATGCTTAACTATCCTTGCTAGCCTAGCCCTTACTTTAGGACTAGTTAGCCAGGTCCAAGCCGATGAATATTTACGCATCGGTATGGAGGCTGCCTACGCACCCTTTAACTGGACTCAAGATGACGACAGTAACGGCGCTGTCAAAATCGATGGAACCAACCAATATGCTAATGGTTACGACGTCCAAATAGCTAAAAAGATAGCTAAGGACCTAGGCAAAGAGCCCTTGGTTGTTAAAACCAAGTGGGAAGGACTTGTTCCAGCCCTTACTTCTGGTAAGATTGATATGATCATTGCAGGTATGAGCCCAACTGCTGAACGCAAACAAGAAATTGCATTTTCAAGCAGCTACTATACTAGCGAACCAGTACTTTTGGTCAAAAAGGATTCTGCCTATGCAAATGCCAAATCACTAGAGGACTTTAGCGGAGCAAAAATCACTTCTCAACAAGGTGTTTACCTTTATGATTTGATTTCACAAATCTCAGGTGCTCAGAAAGAAACTGCCATGGGAGATTTCGCCCAAATGCGTCAAGCTCTTGAAGCTGGTGTTATTGATGCCTATGTTTCTGAACGACCAGAGGCCCTAACTGCCGAATCAGCAAACGCTAAGTTTAAAATGATTCAGCCTGAACCTAGTTTTAAAACTGGTGAAGAAGATACCTCTATCGCTATCGGTCTTCGTAAGGATGACGAACGTATCAGCCAAATCAATGCTAGCATTGAAACCATCACTAAAGATGAACAAGTTGCGCTCATGGATCGTATGATTAAAGAGCAACCAGCAGAATCTACAACGACAGAAGAAAGCAACAGTAATTTCTTTGGTCAAGTCGCTAAAATTCTGACTGAAAACTGGCAACAACTCTTGCGTGGTGCTGGTATTACCCTTCTCATTTCAATTATCGGTACCATCGTTGGTCTCGCTATCGGTCTTGCTATCGGTGTTTTCCGTACTGCACCTCTATCTGAAAACCAATTTATCTTTGGTATCCAAAAACTAATCGGTTGGATTCTCAATATCTATATCGAAATTTTCCGTGGAACTCCTATGATTGTACAATCTATGGTTATCTACTATGGAACTGCTCAAGCTTTCGGGATCAACCTAGACCGTACGCTAGCTGCTATCTTTATCGTTTCGATCAACACTGGTGCTTACATGACTGAAATTGTTCGTGGTGGTATCCTAGCTGTTGATAAGGGACAATTTGAAGCAGCAACTGCACTTGGTATGACTCATAACCAGACCATGCGTAAGATTGTTTTGCCTCAAGTTGTTCGAAATATTCTACCAGCGACTGGTAATGAGTTCGTCATCAACATCAAGGATACTTCTGTATTGAACGTTATCTCTGTTGTAGAACTTTACTTCTCAGGAAATACAGTAGCAACACAAACCTACCAGTACTTCCAAACCTTTACCATCATCGCAGTTATCTACTTTGTCCTCACCTTCACAGTAACGCGTATCCTACGCTTCATCGAAAAACGTATGGATATGGATACTTATACAACAGGTGCTAACCAAATGCAAACGGAGGATTTGAAATAATGAGTCAACCAATCCTTGAAATCAAACACCTCAAAAAATCCTACGGGCAAAACGAGGTCCTAAAAGACATCTCTCTCACTATTCATAAAGGAGAAGTGATTTCTATCATCGGTAGTTCCGGTAGTGGTAAATCAACCTTCCTACGTTCTATCAACCTTCTTGAAACACCAACTGAAGGTGAAATTCTTTATCACGGTGAAAACGTACTTGAAAAAGGATATAACCTCACTCACTATCGTGAAAAACTAGGCATGGTTTTCCAATCCTTTAACCTCTTTGAAAATCTCAACGTTCTTGAAAATACGATTGTTGCACAGACTACTGTCCTCAAACGTGAACGATCAGAAGCAGAGAAAATTGCTAAAGAAAACCTTGAAAAAGTTGGAATGGGAGAGCGCTACTGGCAAGCTAAACCTAAACAACTTTCTGGTGGTCAAAAGCAACGTGTAGCCATTGCTCGTGCACTTTCCATGAATCCTGATGCCATTCTCTTTGACGAGCCTACTTCAGCCCTTGACCCTGAAATGGTCGGTGAAGTTCTTAAAATCATGCAAGAACTAGCTCAAGAAGGCTTGACAATGATCGTTGTAACCCACGAAATGGAATTTGCTCGTGACGTATCACACCGTGTCATCTTTATGGACAAAGGTGTGATTGCAGAAGAAGGCAAACCTGAAGATTTATTTACAAATCCTAAAGAGGAACGTACAAGAGAATTTTTACAACGCTATTTAGGATAAGACAAAAGTGGTTGGATAAACCTCTTAAACTAAGAGTTGTATTCCTTCTCAATCCCCAATCAACATTGAGTCAAAGGCTCATGAACATAAAAATCAAGGTCGGAGTTTTTTATCCCGACCTCTTTTTATATACTTTAAAAATCAGCTTTATCCCTTCTTCTGTTTCCTGAGCAAGTATTGCTTGTAGCTATATTCCTAATCTTTTATTTGATTTTCATGAGTGATACTCAATGAAAATCAAAGAGCAAACTAGGAAGCGAGCCGCAGGCTGTACTTGAGTACGGCAAGGCGAAGCTGACGTGGTTTGAATTTGATTTTCGAAGAGTATGAGATCACTCAGCTCCCTGTCAACCTAGTTTATTCTAACAAATAGATTTGTTGAGTAGGTCATAGCATGGCTATTTCTCCATTCCATAAATAAAAGCAGACCCTAATTAGAGTCTGCTTGTATCCAAAGATTAATCTTCAAATTTTTCATGATTTTTTTCATAGAAATCAATTAATCCAAGGGCTGTTTCAAAGGAAATATTTTTAACTTTTGCACGTCCTTGAGCTAGAGCAATGATAGACATTTCACGTGCATTCGTTTCTTTAGAAATACGATAACCAGTGATCTTCTTATCACGAACCCAGCTAACAACTGATTCTACTTTTTCAAAGTTAGTCTTAGCCATGTTTTTCTCCTATTTTATTCTTTACGATATTTAATTGTATACGTTTTTATGGCATTTGTCAATAAAAAAACATATATCCAATCAAATAAGACGTTAAGATTTAGTTTACTTGGCTTTTAAAGCCGATAATATATGGGTTCGTATATCTTCAACTCCGTTAGGATTTGCTGGTAAGAAAATTGTATTATTACCTTGTTTTTCTGCAAAATTATTCAATGTATCTAAATACTGGTTAGTTAACAAGATTGACATGATTTGCTCTTCAGTTAATTCAACATTGGCTCCTTTTAACTCTTTAATAGAATCAGCAAGTCCATCAACAATTGCTTTTCGTTGCTCTGCGATCCCCACACCATGTAGGCGATCCTTTTCTGCCTCTGCTTCGGCCGCTGTTACGATCTTAATTTTATCTGCTTCGGCCAATTCTTGTGCTGCTACTCTCTTACGTTGAGCAGCATTGATTTCATTCATCGATTGCTTGACTTCCGCATCCGGCTCTACTTTGGTAATGAGAGTTTTGACGATAATGTACCCATACGTTGACATTTCTTCCGCTACTTGTTTTTGAACTTCTAATGCAATTTCATCCTTTTTCTCAAACAATTCATCCAAAGTTAACTTAGGAACTGATGAGCGCAATGCGTCTTCAATATAAGATTTGATTTGAGCCTCAGGTCTCATTAGTTTATAGTAAGCATCTGTAACATTTTGTTCATTTACTCGGTACTGTGTCGCAACATTCATCGTCACAAATACGTTATCTTGAGTCTTGGTTTCCACAACGATTTCACTTTGCAAGAGACGCAGTTGTACACGAGCTGCAATTTTATCAATTCCAAATGGTGCTCTTAGGTGAATACCACTATTGCTCAATTTTTGATACTTACCAAATCGTTCAATGATAGCTACTGATTGTTGTCGAACAACATAGATTGAGCTCATTAATATAGCTCCTACGATAAGCATTAGAATAATTAGAACAAGTATAACTTTTAAAACCATGGGAATCTCCCCCTTTCTTCACTTACATTATAGCACTAGTAAATAGGTTAGGCAAATAATATGATAAAAATTTCATAGCATATTAAACAAGCATATTATATAGGGTCTCATTCCCATTCAAGTTAATATAAGACGGGTCGAATTTTTCCATCCGGTGAATCAATCCCGCATAATCATGTTTATCAGCAAGTGCAATCCCTATTAGTACTGGACCAGTTCCCTTGCTAGCTCGTTTGATATATTCAAAACGAGTAATATCATCATGAGGTCCTAAGATATCATTTACAAACTCTCGAAGTGCTCCCGGACGTTGTGGGAAATTCACTACAAAGTAATGCTTGATACCATCATAAATCAAGGCACGTTCTTCCATCTCTGGCATACGGTTGATGTCATTATTCCCTCCAGAAATGATACAACAAATGGTCTTGCCCTTAATATAATCGGATAATACTTCTAGAGCTGCAACACTAGCAGCACCCGCAGGTTCTGCTACGATACCTTGTTTAGAGTAGAGATCAATTAAGGTCTCAGAAATCAAGCCTTCATCTACTCCGATAAGAGTTTCTACATGTTTGCGTGTTGCTTCATAGGTCAACTGTCCTACCTTTTGCACGGCAATTCCATCCGCAAACTTATCAATTTCTTTAAGTTTAACCGGTCCTCCAGCTTCAAAGGCAGCCTTCATCGAACGAGCACCTTCAGCCTCTACTCCAATGACCTCAATCTGAGGATTTGTCTCTTTAATATAAGTAGAAACACCTGAAATGAGACCTCCGCCTCCAACAGGTACCAAGACAGTATCAAATTCAATAGATTCTTTACGAGCTTCTTCTAAAATTTCATAGGCTACCGTACCCTGACCAGCTTGAACATAGGGATCATCAAAGGGATCAATAAAAGTACGATTTTCAGCTACGGTAAAGTCTTGAGCAGCCTTGGCTGAAGCATCAAAAGTATCCCCTACTAATTTGATAGTAACAAAATCTCCTCCAAAGAAACGAACCTGACCAATTTTCTGTTGAGGTGTCGTAATTGGCATAAAGATTGTTGCAGGAATCTTCATCTCATTACATGTGTAGGCAACTCCTTGAGCGTGATTGCCCGCTGAAGCACACACTACACCACGTTCACGTTCCTCTTTTGTCAATTGGGAAATAGCGTAATAAGCCCCACGAATTTTAAAAGAACGGACACGTTGAGCATTTTCCTTTTTAAGATAAATTTTCGCTCCGTATTTTTCGGATAAATAATGATCGTAGTCAAGTGGCGTATTGGCTACTACACCACTCAAAACCTTGTGGGCTTTCACCACATCTTTTGCACTTAGCATAATCTCCTCCTAGATGAGTTTTCAAGATAAAAAACGAGTTAGGTTCCCCCCAACTCGCCTTCTGTTTATATTCTTAAAAATTAGTTGTAGATCTTGAATGCATCATCGTCGTTTTTACCGACAAATGGCATTGCTTTACGCAATTCTGCACCAACTTTTTCAATTTCAAGGTTAGCTGCTTGTTCACGGTAAGCAGTCAATTTTGGACGTCCAGCTTTGTAGTCATTTACAAAGTCGTTGGCAAATTTACCATTTTGGATGTCCGCAAGAACTGCTTTCATATTTTCTTTGACTTGTTCAGTGATTACACGTGGACCTGAAACATAGTCACCATATTCAGCAGTGTTTGAAATTGATTGACGCATTTTCTTGAATCCACCTTCGTAGATCAAGTCAACGATCAATTTCATTTCGTGAAGAACTTCAAAGTAAGCCAATTCTGGAGCATAACCAGCTTCTGTCAAGACTTCAAAACCAGCTTCAATAAGGGCAGTCAAACCACCACAAAGTACTGCTTGTTCACCAAACAAATCTTCTTCAGTTTCTTCTTTGTATGTTGTTTCAAGAAGACCTACACGCGCTGCACCAACACCTTTACACCAGTCCATAGCGATGTCTTTAGCATTTCCTGTAGCATCTTGGTAGACAGCGTAAAGTGCTGGAACACCAAATCCTTCTTCGTAAGTACGACGTACCAAGTGTCCTGGTCCTTTAGGAGCACACATGAAGACATCAACATCTGCAGGAACTTTGATGAATTCGAAATGGATGTTGAAACCATGTGCAAATCCAACAGCATTTCCAGCTTCCAAGTTTGGTGCAATTTCTGCTTCGTACAATTCTTGTTGGATTTCGTCTGGAGCCAAGATCATGATAACATCAGCCAACTTAGTTGCTTCTGCTACTGTGTATGTATCAAAACCATCTTCTTTTGCTTTGTCAAAAGATTTACCTGGGCGTACACCGATGATCACATCACGACCTGAATCACGCAAGTTTTGAGCGTGAGCATGACCTTGTGAACCATAACCGATAACAGCGATTTTTTTACCATCAAGTGCTGCTACTTTTACATCTTTTTCGTATTCCATTTGAACTGCCATAGTTTTTTCTCTCTTTTCTATTTTTATTGCCTATTAGGCTAGTTTAACAAATTGAGGTTGGATTTTTAGTCGCGGGTAAATCCAGTTGCACCCGTACGAGCGATATTCTTAATACCATATGGTCGAATGACTCGAATTAAGGCTTCACTCTTTTCTGCATTCCCAGTCATCTGAATGGTAATGGAACTTGGAGCTACATCGACTACTGTTGCACGGAAAGGTTGGATAATAGCCAAAATTTCTGCACGTTTTTCAGCAGGAGCTGAAACCTTTATAAGAATCACTTCTCGTTCTAAGTGGGGTTGATCCGTGATATCACGAATGCGAATCACATCAATCTGACGATTAAGTTGTTTGATGATTTGCTCCACTTCATCATGTGAGGCAACATCAATGATAATGGTAATTCGTGATACATTAGGATTTTCCGTTGCGCCAACAGAAATGCTTTCGATATTGACTTGACGTCTCGATAAGACTCCTGTGAAGCGATTGAGAACACCTGAACGGTTTTGAAGTTTGGCTGTTAACATTCTACGCATTAAACTTCACCCCCAACATCTCATGATTACTCTTACCAGCTGGTACCATCGGTAAAACATGTTCTTTACGAGAAATGTCTACTTCAATAAACATTGGTACATCTTCCATGATGACTTCCAAATCCTTCTCAAGAGTTTCAGGATTATCAAACTTATAATTTTTAATCCCGTAGGCTTGAGCCATCAATTGAAAGTCTGGCAAGGTTTCAAATACCGACTCTGAAGTTCGACCATCATAGAAGGCTTCTTGCCACTGGCGGACCATCCCAAGTGAATGATTATTTAGCATGATGACCTTGATTGGAATCTTATAAATATTTAAGATTGCTAATTCCTGATTGGTCATCTGGAAACCACCATCTCCGACAAAGAGAACAACTTCTTTATCTGGATTGGCAATCTTAGCACCAATAGCTGCAGGGACTCCGAATCCCATAGTTCCTAAACCACCTGACGTAACCAATTGACGCTCGTTTTGGTAAGGATAGTATTGAGCCGTCCACATTTGGTGTTGCCCAACGTCTGTTACAACAATAGCATCACCCTTAGTCAACTCACCGATACGTTCAATAACTGCTTGAGGTTGAACCACACGTTCTTTCTTATCATAAGATCGAACACGGTTCTTATCTTTGGTAACTTTTTCAATCCATTTTTCAGTATTGTTACGAACAATTGGCTCAGCTAGTAACTGTTGCAAAGCTTTTTTCGCATCTCCAACAACCGGAATATCAACTGCGATAATCTTACCAATCTCTGCAGGATCGATATCAATATGCGCTACTTTTGCATTTTTAGCAAAGGTCTTTGGATTTCCAGTCAAACGGTCATCAAAACGACAACCAATAGAAATCATAAAATCAGCCTCAGTCATGGCAATATTAGCTGCAAAGGAACCGTGCATTCCACCCATTCCCAAAAATAGTGGATGGCTAGTTGCGATTGTTCCCTGTCCCAAAAGACTTGTCACAACAGGAATTTGATAACGCTCTGCGAATTCATTTAACTCTGCTGCAGCCTCAGCGTAACTAATACCACCCCCAGCTAGCAAGACTGGCTTCTTAGCCTTAGACAATTGCTTCAAGATTTTCTTGATTTGCATATCATTTGGCTCAAGTGTTGGCTGATAACTTGGTAAATCTATCTCTGGAGAGTAAATAAAGTCTGTTTCAAGCGCAGAAACATCTTTTGGAAGGTCAATGACGACTGGCCCTGGACGACCTGTGGTCGCAATATGTACCGCCTCTGTAATAATTCGTGGAATATCCGCAGTTTCTCGAACCTGATAATTATACTTAGTGATTGGCATGGTGATACCAACGATATCAGCTTCTTGAAAAGCATCTTTCCCAATTCCAGCACGTGCTACTTGGCCAGTAAAGACTAAAAGGGGAACACTATCGCTCATAGCATCTGCGATCCCTGTAATGGCATTTGTAGCTCCTGGTCCGCTTGTGACGACTGCTACACCCAGTTTTCCTGTTGACTTAGCATAACCTTCAGCTTCGTGAAGACAGCCCTGCTCATGGCGACCTAGAATATGGCGGATTCCCTTAAAATTATAAATAGCATCATATAAAGGAAGTACCGCTCCACCAGGATAACCAAAAATCGTATCGATTCCTAAGTCACGAAGTGTTTCCAAAACAAGATCCGATCCCGACTTAGGTGAGTCTAAAATGATTTTCTCCATCGTTCCCCTTTCTCTTCTCTTAAAAATAGCTTGTTACTATGATACCATTTTTTCAAAAATTTTCAAGGGAAAAGAGCAAATTTTCTGAATTTTCTATCTAGATACTTTACAATATCAAATAGATTAGGAAGTTTATACGTATTTTTATTTTTTTAATAGAAAAAAGGTTGAGACAAACTTGTCTTCAACCTTTCATGTTAAATTATTACTAATTAAAGTGAGTTAACGTCAACCTTGATACCAACACCTTGAGTAGTTGTGATTGTCAAGCTTGTTACGTAAGTTCCTTTAGCAGTAGCTGGTTTAGCTTTTTGGATTGTTTCGTTGAATGCTTTGAAGTTTTCAACCAACTTGTCAGCTTCAAATGAAACTTTACCGATGATAGCTTGTACGATACCTGCACGGTCTGCACGGTAAGTGATTTTACCACCTTTAGACTCTTCAACTGCTTTAGCAACATCCATTGTTACAGTACCAGTTTTAGGGTTTGGCATCAAGTTACGTGGTCCAAGGACACGTCCAAGACGTCCAACAAGAGCCATCATATCAGGTGTAGCGATAACTACGTCGAAGTCCAACCAACCGTCGTTGATTTTAGCAACAAGGTCGTCTTCACCAACGAAGTCTGCACCAGCAGCTTTAGCTTCTTCAGCTTTTGCACCACGTGCAAATACAAGAACGCGAGCTGTTTTACCAGTACCGTTTGGCAATACCATTGCTCCACGGATTTGTTGGTCAGCTTTTTTAACGTCGATGTTCAAGTTATAAGCAACTTCTACAGTTGCATCAAATTTTGCGAAGTTAGTTTCTTTTGCAAGAGCTACAGCTTCTTCCACGCTGTATGCTTTTGTGCTGTCGATCTTCTCAAGAGCAGCACGAAGTTGTTTGCTTTTTTTAGCCATTTTCTATTCTCCTTGTAAGTGGTTCAATCGATTTTCATCTCCCACGTCACTTCTCGAAATGATGAAGTCTTGCGGGTTATATAGGGATGTTATTGATTAGTCAACAACAGTGAATCCCATAGAACGAGCAGTACCTTCGATCATACGCATTGCAGACTCAATGTTTGCAGCGTTCAAATCTGGCATCTTAGTTTCTGCAATTTCTTGTACTTGCGCACGAGTAACTGTAGCAACTTTAGTTTTGTTAGGTGTACCTGATCCTTTTTCAACACCTGCAGCTTTTTTCAAAAGAACAGCAGCTGGTGGTGTTTTTGTAACGAAAGTAAATGATTTGTCTTCGTATACTGAGATAACAACTGGAATGATCATACCAGCTTGGTCAGCAGTACGAGCGTTGAACTCTTTTGTGAATCCCATGATGTTGATACCAGCTTGACCAAGAGCAGGTCCAACCGGTGGAGCTGGTGTAGCTTTACCAGCAGGGATTTGCAATTTTACAAGTTTTTCGACTTTTTTAGCCATTTTTAAATCCTCCTTTGTGGTTTTGGCGGTAATTTAGAGATTTTTACCTCCCACAAGTATGCTTTACACATACCCACCTATTATACACTATTTTTTAAAAAATGCAAGAGAAATTTTTATTTTTGATATTTCTTTCTGTTACAATTTTTTGGTGAAATCAATCTTTAGAATCTTCTATCACGATGGAGGGAATTCATTCGCTCAAAGTCAGTACAAAACTCACTCCATTTTCAGTAGTACCACTTTCCACAAATCCAAGAGACTCAAAACATCTTCTAGAGATACGATTGAAAGTATAGATTTCTTGAACTTTCAATTGTTTCCAACCCTTTTGACGAGCTAGATTAATCAAAGCCTTCAAAACCTTACGTCCAAGTCCCTGATGTTGATAAGTTGGATTGCCAATCACAATAGGAAGATTCTCCTGAGATAAGGTAACATCCCCAATTGGAAGCCACTCTCCCTTTTCTCGAAACTCAATCCAGAACAAATCCCCGTGTCTTTCTAAATAGGAATACATGGCATTTAATTTTTCCGGACCATAAGGTATTCTAATACCGTCTACAAGTTCCACCAAATCCACATCTTGATACCAGGTCAAAGCTGCATCATGATGATCCGCTAAAAAATAGGGAACTAGACGCAAGGAATCATCTATCTGAATGATTTTTGTCATCATTTTCTAATCCTAATACTAGCTCCGCTGCTTGATTAAAACCATCACACCAGTTATACCATTTTGCTTCATACTCATCTTGAGATAAGATATGATCTTTTAAATCCAGAACAGAGTATATCTTTCTTTTCTCACAAGCCTGCGCATAGAGATGATAGAGTTCATCACCTCCATCTCTATCCCACTCAGCAGAAATCGTATTCTGGCCTATCAATAAAGCCTGATAAGCCCTGTGATGCCCATCTGTAATCAACAAATAATCTCCAAATGCAAGAACGCTGATTGGATCAACATTGATTAATTCTACCGACTGATAAAGCATCTGGATATCTTGTAACTTCTTTTCTGATAAATATAGTTGAGTCGGATGAAGATCTTTTATGTTGACTTCCATTTTTATCTCCTCAAGAAGGGGCAATTCCTACTTCTGCTTTCCTTTGAACCGCCATTGAAAACGCAGTTTATCGTAGAAAGGGAACTCCATAAACAAAACTCCTAGGCCTACACAAAGGCTGGCAATCACATCTGATGGGTAGTGAACTCCCAGATAGACTCTAGAAACAAGAACACTAAGGAGGTATATTCCTAGCAAGATTTGTAAAGTGTATTTTAAGGTCCTATTTTTCACTCTTTGTCCTAAGATTATCATTAAAGAACCGACTAACAAAGTTACTGCAAGTGAATGCCCACTTGGGAAAGAAAAGCCCTTTTCCTCCACTAAATGTAAAATATCTGGTCGGGGACGTTGATAGAGGTGTTTTAAAGACACAATTAAAATTCCAGCTAAACTAAGATTTGCAGTTACTAAAAGACTTTCACACTTCCACTTTTTAAAATAAAGGATGATAGCCAAAAGAAGGGACCAGCTAACAACGACTGGGATATCAATTAAGTGCGTAATTGCCCGAAAAAGAAGCGTTAAGGTCTCAGGTAAATCACCTCTAATGGCAGTCTGAATCGGCTGATCAAAACTGACCAGCATTTCTGGATAAAACTTGACAATATAGCCAATAATCATAAAAAGTAAAAGGGCAAAAGAGCCCTTCATCATAAATGTTTGTTTATCTTTCATAGTATTTTAAAGTTGGTTTCAAAAGGACAAACAACAACCAGAAAGAGATGGCAAAGATAATACCTTCAATCAGATTAAAAGGCAAAACCATAGTCATCAGGTAGTTGCTCAATCCTAAGATTTTCTCAATATCCAAATTAGCAAACTTAGCGTACAAAGGAACAGCATAAACATAGTTTAGAACTAGCATAGCTAGAGTCAAACCAAGCGTACCAGCTAGTGAAGCTAGGACGAAACGCATGGTTGTTCGCTCTTTTTTCCAAATCAAACCAAAAGCAAGTACAAAGACTCCCAAGGCAACAATATTCATCGGTAAACCAATATAGGTACTAACCCCTTGATTGTTCAGAAGGATTTTCAACAAGGACCGAAGGAAAAGCACTCCAAAAGCTGCTGGTAAATCCAAGATTACCAAGCCCACAAGGACCGGTAAAATACTGAACTCAATTCTCAAGAATGATGCCGCTGGCAAAAGCGGAAAGTCAAAGTACATCAACACAAATGAAAGTGCTGATAAAATTGCAATGGTCGAAAGTCGACGTGTGTTTGTCATAACAGGTTCCTCCAATTTTCTATAAAATCAGAAGAAGTTGGAAAGGATTCCTCTATCTATCCTTTATTTTTATATTCCAAAAGTTCCCCCTCACTCTTTTTAGCAAGCGGTTGCAATTTACCTATAAAAAATCAATTAGAATAGACAAAGCCATTCTTTCGTCTTCTCCCATCCAGACTATACTGTCGGTTGTGGAATCTCACCACATCAGCTTGCGCTCGCGGACTTATTTGGCTAAGATATTTTAGATTTATCTAGGCGTCGTAGTCGAAGATAATACTTAAAGTATATCGAGACAAGACAACGACGAGAAAGCTAAAATAGCTAGTCAAATTTACCGCCGGTCGGGAATTTCACCCTGCCCTGAAGACCCCTTTATGATAACAAAAAAAGCTTGCAAGCGCAAGCATTTTATCTAAGTGTTTATTTCAACTTATCTGTTTCGTAAGTGTGAACCAGTTCGAGACCCGCAAAGTTTTGTTGACGAAGTGCTTCATAGACAATCATACAAACTGTATTTGAAACATTGAGACTACGAACATGCTCATCATTCATGGGAATGCGGAGAGCTTTTTCTGGATGCTCACGCATAAATTCCTCAGGCAAGCCCTTATCTTCTCTCCCAAAAAGAAAATAATGATCTCCTTCTGTCGTAAAATCTGCATCTGAATAGACTTTTTCTGCAAACTTGGAAATCAAGTAGAGCTGACCATCCATTTTTTCCATAAAATCAGCCAAACTATCATAAAAATGAATCTCAAGCTTGTCCCAATAATCTAGACCTGCTCGCTTCATCTTACGGTCATCGATAGGAAAGCCCATCGGTTTAATAATATGAAGGGGCGCATTCGTTGCTGCGCAGGTACGAGCAATATTACCCGTATTTTGTGGAATTTGGGGTTCAAATAATACAATGTGATTTGCCATGCCTTGTTTCCTCTCACTGGTGCAAAAAAATAGCCACACTGCCCGGAGTCTAGCTCAGCAAACAGCGTGGTTAAGGCATCGTTAACTTACCTCACAACAGGTTTGAAGTAAATCAGCGAAACTACTGTTTTAGTATATCACTTTCAGCTTGATTGTCAATAGAAATGACTTGATTTTTTCAATTTTTTTACAAACATATTTACATTAGTTAAAAATACTTCTGTATTCATTAGAGTTACACGAAAATAGCTGATTTATATCTTAAATTTTTAATAAGTAAGATTATCAATGAGACAATTTTCCACCCTAATAATGAAAAGAGTCGGTTGCCGAGTGCATTTTATTCTAAAAAAGAGTATGATAGATACATATTGAAAAAGTAGGTTATATAACATGAAGATTATTCTTGTCGGAGGGGGGAAAGTTGGTTCTGCCCTTTGTCGTTCACTTGTCGCTGACAATCATGATGTTGTCTTAATTGAACAGAACGAAACAGTTCTTAATTACATGACAAGCCGTTTTGATATTATTGGAATTGCAGGTAATGGGGCTGACTTTGCCATGCTAGAAGCTGCCAATGTTCAAGACTGCGATATTTTCATTGCTATGACTCAATATGACGAGGTCAATATGGTCTCTGCTGTCTTAGCTAAAAAGATGGGGGCTAAAGAAACCATCGTCCGTGTCCGCAATCCTGAGTATTCCAACCCTTACTTTAAAGAAAAAAATATTCTCGGATTTTCTCTCATTGTCAATCCAGAACTCCTAGCGGCTCGTGCTATTGCTAACATCATCGACTTCCCAAATGCTCTTTCTGTTGAGCGTTTTGTAGGTGGCTTGGTTAGTTTGATGGAATTTGTTGTCCGTAAGGATAGCAATATCTGTCAGATGTCTATCGCAGACTTCCGGAAAAAGTTTGGTAATGTGATTGTCTGTGCTATTGAGCGCAATCATAAACTGATGATCCCTAGTGGCGACCTTATTTTAGAAGATAAAGACCGTATCTTTGTAACAGGTCATCGTGTCGATATGATGCTTTTTCATAACTATGTCAAATCTCGTGTCGTTAAGAGTTTACTCATTATCGGAGCCGGAAAAATCGCCTACTACCTTGTTGGTATTTTGAAAGATAGCCGTATTGATACCAAGGTCATTGAACTCAATCCAGATCGCGCAGCATTTTTCAGTCAAAAATATCCAAAACTCTACATTGTACAAGGGGATGGGACTGCAAAAGATATTCTCCTAGAAGAAAGTGCCCAACACTACGATGCAGTCGCAACCCTTACTGGAGTTGACGAAGAAAACATTATTACATCTATGTTCTTGGATAGTGTGGGTGTTCAGAAAAACATCACTAAGGTCAATCGAACCAGTCTCCTAGAGATTATCCATGCACCTGAGTTTTCTAGTATCATCACACCAAAAACCATCGCTGTTGATACGATTATGCACTTTATCCATGGTCGTGCCAATGCCCAGTATTCAGACCTTCAAGCGATGCACCACCTAGCAAATGGACAGGTTGAGACTCTTCAATTCCTTATTAAGGAAGCTAACAAGATGACTGGTAAACCTTTGTCTCAACTGAAACTCAAAAAAGATATTTTAATTGCTGCTATTATTCGCAATGGAAAAACAATCTTCCCAACTGGTGAAGATAGCCTTCAAGTCGGTGATAAGTTAGTTGTCATCACACTACTATCAAATATCACCAAGATCTATGATCTGTTAGAGAGGTAAGCTATGAATAGAAGTATGGTACGATTTCTTCTTGCAAAGCTACTCTTGATCGAGGCTGGTCTACTCTTAGTTCCAGTTAGCATTGCTCTTTATTATCGAGAATCGAGTCAAGTTTTTACAGCTCTTTTCTCTACCATCGGAATCCTTGTTGTTCTAGGTCTTCTGGGAATTATCAGTAAGCCTAAAAAACAGCGAATCTATGCAAAAGAAGGGGTCTTAATTGTTGCTCTCTGTTGGATTCTCTGGTCATTCTTTGGTGCCCTTCCCTTTGTCTTTTCAGGACAAATTCCCAATATGATAGACGCCTTCTTTGAGATTAGTTCTGGCTTCACAACAACGGGAGCAACCATTTTAAATGATGTTTCTGTCTTAAGCCGTTCTCTTCTATTTTGGAGGAGTTTTACTCACCTTATCGGAGGGATGGGGGTGCTGGTTTTTGCTCTAGCTATTATGGACAATGCTAAAAATAGTCACTTAGAGGTTATGAAGGCAGAGGTTCCTGGACCAGTATTTGGTAAGGTGGTATCTAAGCTAAAAAATACAGCTCAAATCCTTTATATCCTCTACCTGGCTATGTTTGCCCTCTTTGTGGTTATTTATTACCTTGCTGGGATGCCACTCTACGATAGTTTTGTCATCGCTATGGGTACTGCTGGTACAGGTGGCTTTACTGTTTATAATGATGGAATTGCCCACTATCACAGTTCTCTCATTACCTATCTGACAAGTATCGGGGTTTTGATGTTTGGTGTCAATTTCAACCTCTACTACTACCTCATGCTCCGTCGTATCAAGGAATTCTTTTTTGATGAAGAACTCCGAGCCTATCTCTTGATTGTAGCCATATCAACTGGCTTAATCACGCTTAACACACTCCACCTCTACAGCGGAGTTTCACAAAGCTTTGAGATGGCCTTCTTCCAAGTATCTAACATCATTACCACTACCGGTTTTGGATATGGAGATATCACGAACTGGCCTTTGTTCTCTCAATACATCTTGCTAATGCTGATGGCAATCGGTGGTTCTGCTGGCTCCACTGCAGGTGGTCTCAAGGTTATTCGCGGAGTCATCCTTTCTAAGATTGCTAAAAATCAAGTCTTGTCTACCATATCACCTCACCGTGTGTTAACCCTTCAGGTTAATCAAACGGTTATTGATAAGGATACCCAGCACAAGATTCTGAAGTACTTTGTGGTTTATATCATGATTCTACTCAGTTTGATTTTCATCGTCAGTTTAGATACCAATAATTTAATGGTTGTTACGAGTGCTGTTTTCAGTTGTTTTAACAATATCGGTCCTATTTTAGGAACAACTGCAAGTTTCTCAATTTTTAGTCCATTTTCAAAACTTCTGCTATCATTTGCAATGATTGCAGGACGTCTTGAAATTTATCCAATCATACTGCTCTTTATGAAGCGCACTTGGTCTAAACGTTAGAACACCTATCTCCCCTCTTCAAGGAACCCTTGAAGGGGGATTTTTTAGTTTCAAAAGACAAGACAGCCCTAAAAATCGACAATTGGGAATTTAAGGACTTTTCTCTCCTATCTTTTAGCTATAATAAGAAAAAAATATAGGGGATACTTTATGGAAAAAGTCATAAAATCAATTCGACTACTCTTGTTCTTTGCCTTAATCCAACTGGCACTTTGTAGTTGTATCTTTTGGTCTGGAACCTCTCTGGCCCTTAAACAATCCTGTTTTTATTTTCTACTGGCTTTATTGGGCTTATCTGGGTCCTGTGCCTTTATGCATTATTTATCTAGTCACAACCTGAAAAGAGATAGACTGATTGATAGGAGTCGCTTTATCTTTTTATTGTATAGTATGATGATTGTGGTCAACCTCTGTGGTGTTGGACTTGTTCTGTCAGAGAGTATCGTCACTGTTAACTTACTTCAAAAAGAAGCTGTAGAACTCATCCTTCCCTCCTTCTTTTTTCTCTTTGGAGTTGATCTCGTTACCTTTCTCCCCTTGAAAAAATGGAGAAGGTTACAAAAAAATTCCAGTAGCAAGGAAGTGAGATTTTCCTTCATCATCATTTCTATTTTAATCTTCCTACGTAATCCAATCACCATTTTATCGATTGCTTTTTATATTGGCCTTGGTGCTCTATTTCTCAGTTTTTTATTCCCAAAAAATTTGAGACAGGAGGTATCATTCTACGGTCATTTGATTCGGGATATTCTATTTGTCGTCTGTACTTTCCTCTTATGGTAACAAATAGAATCCTCTCAGCAATTGTGTTATAATTAGATAAAAATTTTAGGAGACATATCAATGAACTTTTTTAAAGATTTTCGTAAACGACTCGCGTGGTTTGGGATTTTGTTAGTAGCCATCGTTCTCTCTCAAATCCCGATGCAAACTCTAGCTCTGTTAGCAATAAGTCAGATTGATCCTATATGGTCATCACTTATCGTAGCTCTTATTTCGATTCTTGTGCTTGCTATCTTTTTATACGGAGCCCATAAGAGCAAGTTACTAGTATTTAAGCCTAAACTCTTAACGATTAATGATCTTCCTCGTATTGTTTTGAGTTATTTGACAATCTTTGTTGGAAATCTTGTAGGTGGCATCTGGTTACAACTCATAAAACAAACAACAACTTCTAATCAGCAAGTAATCAACAACCTTATTTCTGAAAGCTCTCTGATTAGCAGTTTCTTCCTCATCGTTTTAATCGCACCTATTTGTGAAGAAATCATCTGTCGCGGGATTATTCCTACCAAACTCTTCCAAGGCTACGAAAAGTTTGGCTATGTTATTGGTTGGTTGATCTTCCTCCTTGCGCACAGACCTTCTAATCTCCCTTCCTTCTTGATTTATGGCTGGATGTCAGCCGTCCTCACTTGGACTGCTTATCGTACCAGACGTTTGGAAATGTCTATCTCAGTCCATATGCTACTTAATAGTATCAGCTTCATCTTACTTGCACTCTTTACATTTTTTATGAAAAATTTCGGTATCTAATACCCAACTATTCTTCCCTTAGGCTAGATCAATCGTCCTAGTCTAAGGGATTTTTTTGTTTCAACAAACTTTTCACCTCAAAAAAGCCACTTTTTTCTACAATCTCAAAATTTTTTTAAAAAATTTTAAAAATATTTTTATGCATAAATTTTATAGAATATAAAAATAAGTTAACTTAACATGTATATTTGTGAATATTCTTATAAAAAAATGTAAGAAATCCTTTAAAATAGCCATTTTAAAGCCTTTTAGGCCTTATCATATCCCTTGTAATGCATATTAATTTGTGATACTATTAGATTGTAAGCGATACCAATATCATTTGGTACACACGAGAAAAAAAGGAGGATACACATGTCTTCACATCCAATTCATGTTTTCTCAGAAATTGGGAAACTGAAAAAAGTTATGTTGCACCGTCCGGGTCAAGAATTAGAAAACTTGATGCCAGATCACCTTGAGAGGTTGCTCTTTGATGACATCCCATTTTTAGCAGATGCCCAAAGTGAACACGACGCCTTTGCTCAAGCACTCCGTGACGAAGGAATCGAAGTGCTCTATCTTGAACAATTGGCTGCTGAATCATTAACTTCTCCAGAAATACGCGACCAGTTCATCGAAGAATATCTCAACGAAGCAAATATTCGTGGTCGACAAACTAAAAATGCCATCCGAAAACTGCTTCATGATATTGACGACAACCTTGAACTGATCAAGAAAACAATGGCAGGTGTTCAAAAAGTTGAATTACCTGACATCCCTGAAGAAGGCAAAGGATTAACAGACTTGGTTGAATCTGACTATCCGTTTGCCATCGACCCAATGCCAAACCTTTACTTCACTCGCGACCCATTTGCGACTATCGGGAATGCAGTATCACTCAATCACATGTACGCCGATACACGCAATCGTGAAACACTTTATGGTAAGTACATCTTTAAGTATCATCCAATCTATGGTGGTAAGGTAGAGCTCATCTATAACCGTGAAGAAACTACTCGGATTGAAGGTGGAGATGAACTTGTTCTTTCAAAAGATGTCCTAGCAGTTGGTATCTCTCAACGGACTGATGCCGCTTCTATCGAAAAACTTTTGGTTAATATCTTCAAAAAGAATGTTGGCTTCAAGAAAGTTTTGGCTTTTGAATTTTCAAACAGCCGTAAGTTCATGCACTTGGATACTGTCTTCACCATGGTAGACTATGACAAATTTACAATCCACCCAGAAATCCAAGGCAATCTTCGCGTCTATTCCGTCACTTACGAAAATGAAGAACTCAAGATTGTTGAAGAAAAAGGAGATTTGGCAGAACTTCTTGCTCAAAACCTTGGTTTAGAAAAAGTTACACTCATTCCTTGTGGTGATGGTAATATTGTTGCAGCTGCTCGTGAACAATGGAATGATGGCTCTAACACACTCGCTATCGCACCAGGTGTCGTAGTCGTTTATGAACGCAACACTGTGACCAATAAGAAACTTGAAGAATATGGACTTCGTCTCATTAAGATTCGCGGCAGGGAGTTGGTACGCGGTCGTGGTGGACCTCGTTGTATGTCAATGCCGTTTGAACGCGAAGACATTTAGATTCTTCCTATTTCTGCCTAGCATCTGCTAGCAGAATCATGCTTGTTAGAAAAGGATATATAGAATGATACATTCAGTATTTCAAGGAAGAAGTTTTCTAGCTGAAAAAGATTTTACCCGTGCAGAGCTCGAATATTTGATTGGACTTTCAGCTCACTTGAAGGATCTTAAAAAACGAAACATCGAACACCGCTATCTAGCTGGTAAAAATATTGCTCTTTTATTCGAAAAAACTTCCACCCGTACACGCGCAGCCTTCACAACTGCTGCAATCGATCTTGGTGCACATCCAGAATACCTGGGGGCAAACGATATTCAACTAGGTAAAAAAGAAACTACGGAAGATACCGCAAAAGTTTTGGGACGTATGTTTGATGGTATTGAATTCCGTGGTTTTAGTCAAGATATGGTTGAAGAATTAGCTGAATTCTCTGGCGTTCCTGTTTGGAATGGCTTGACGGATAAATGGCATCCAACTCAAATGCTTGCAGACTACTTGACAGTACTAGAAAATTTCGGACATCTTGAAGGTTTGACATTGGTTTACTGTGGTGACGGTCGTAACAATGTTGCCAATAGCCTTCTCGTAACAGGAGCGATCCTTGGTGTGAACGTTCATGTCTTTTCACCAAAAGAACTCTTCCCAGATCAAGCAGTTGTTGCACTGGCTAAGGGATATGCCAAAGAAAGTGGGGCTCACATCCTCATCACAGAAGATGCTGATCAAGCTGTAAAAGGGGCTGATGTCCTTTACACTGATGTTTGGGTATCTATGGGCGAAGAAGATAAGTTTGCAGAACGTGTCGCTTTGCTAAAACCTTACCAAGTCAATATGGATCTTGTTAAGAAAGCAGGCAATGAAAACTTAATCTTCCTCCACTGCTTACCAGCCTTTCATGATACAAACACAATCTATGGCAGACAAGTAGCTGAGAAATTTGGTGTAAAAGAAATGGAAGTAACTGATGAGGTCTTCCATAGCAAATATGCTCGTCAGTTTGATCAAGCAGAAAATCGTATGCACACCATTAAAGCCGTTATGGCTGCTACACTAGGAAATCTCTACATTCCTAAAGTGTGATACAAACTATAAGAAACAGCTTAGGGGCTGAGACTAGTGTTTTAGTCCGGTCCCTTTTTGTAATAGTTACGAGCTCTGAGTTGGAATTCACCACTAGTCACCATTCAAGCAAAAACCTCATAACAAGTAACTGCCTTCCAGTTATTCGCATTTCGAAATTCCAACTCAACTCGTCCCTACAAAATCTTTCTTCTCAACTTCCAAATCCAAGCCTTTAACCAAAATTGGCTTTTGTTCATCCAAAAGAAAGGAGCGCTCATGTCTCATCGTAAAATCGTTGTCGCTCTTGGAGGAAATGCCATTCTTTCCACAGATCCATCTGCTCAAGCTCAAGAAGCTGCTCTGGCAGAAACAGCACGCCATCTGGTAAAACTCATCCAAAATGGTGATGAATTGATTATCACCCATGGCAATGGACCGCAAGTTGGTAACCTTCTCCTCCAACACCTAGCAGCGAATTCCGAAAAAAATCCTGCCTTTCCTCTCGATTCACTTGTTGCTATGACTGAGGGTAGCATCGGTTTTTGGCTCCAGAATGCTCTGGAAAATGCTTTACAGGATATTCATCTTGATAAAACTGTCGTTTCTGTTGTCACACAAGTTGTCGTGGACAAGAATGATCCTGCCTTTCTCAATCCAAGTAAACCCATTGGTCCATTCTACTCAGAAGAAGAGGCTAAAGCAGAAAGCGAAAAAACTGGGGCTAACTTTAAAGAAGATGCAGGACGTGGCTGGCGTAAGGTAGTGGCTTCTCCAAAACCTGTTTATATCAAAGAAATCGATAGTATACGCGCACTCTTAGATAAGGGACAAATTGTCATCGCAGCAGGCGGTGGAGGTATTCCTGTAACCAAAAATGAAAACGGTTACTTCTCAGGAGTAGAAGCTGTCATCGATAAGGATTTTGCATCGCAATGCTTGGCAGAGCTAGTCGAAGCAGATCTCTTCATCATTTTAACTGGCGTCGATTATGCCTATATCAACTATAACAAACCAAATCAAGAAAAATTGGAGCAGGTAACTGTTAACCAGCTTCAAGAATACATCAAAGAGGGGCAATTTGCTCCTGGTAGTATGCTACCAAAAATCCAAGCTGCCATTGATTTTGTGACCAATCGTCCAGCAGGAAAAGCCGTCATCACTTCCCTCAGCAATTTGGGAGCCTTGATTGAATCTGATAGCGGAACAATCATCGTGAAAGAATAATAGTTTAGTCATACCTTTCAAGAAAGTTTAGTCAGCACTCTTGCCACATCATTCGTTTTTATACTGTGTGACATAGTTTAGGAGGAAAAACAAATGAGTGAAAATAAAAAAAGGTTTCAAATGCCTTCATCATACACTGTTTTGATCATCATCATTGCCATTATGGCATTCTTGACCTGGGTCATCCCTGCAGGTAAGTATGATACCAACGAAGCAGGTAACCTCATCGCGGGTACCTATCAAACTGTTGACTCTAATCCTCAAGGGATTTACGATGTCTTTATGGCACCAATTCGTGCCATGCTCGGTCACGAACCAACTAGCGCAGCCATCGATGTTGCCTTCTTTATCCTTATGGTCGGAGGTTTCCTTGGTGTCGTAAACGCTACTGGTACACTCGATGTAGGGATTGCCTCCATCGTTAAAAAATACAAGGGCCGCGAAAAAATGTTGATTCTCATCCTCATGCCCCTCTTCGCACTTGGAGGAACTACCTATGGTATGGGAGAAGAAACCATGGCCTTCTACCCCCTTCTTATTCCTGTAATGATGGCAGTTGGTTTTGACAGTATCACTGCCGTAGCCATCATCTTACTAGGTTCTCAAGTTGGTTGTTTGGCATCTACATTGAATCCATTTGCTACTGTTATCGCTTCTGATACTGCGGGAATCTCTTCTATGGATGGGGTTATTCTCCGTGTTATCTTCTGGTTTGTAATGACAGGTATCAGTACTTACTTTGTCTATCGTTATGCAGAAAAGATTCAGAAAGATCCGACTAAATCACTCGTTTACGCTCAACGCGAAGAAGATATCAAACACTTTAATGTTTCAGATAACGATGATGCACCATCTACCTTGAGCAAGAAACAAAAACATGTCCTCGCTTTATTTGTATTAACCTTTATCATTATGATTGCAAGTTTCATCCCTTGGGTTGATTTGCATGTTACTGTATTTGAAGACTTCAAGAATTGGTTAATCGGTCTTCCTGTAATTGGAGGAGTTATCGGTTCAGATGCTCTACCATTTGGTAGCTGGTACTTCCCAGAAGGCGCTATGCTCTTTGCCGTTATGGGGATTTTGATCGGTGTTGTCTATGGTCTCAAAGAAAGCAAGATTGTCTCAACCTTCCTAACTGGTGCTGCAGATTTGCTTTCAGTAGCCTTGATTTGTGCGGTTGCTCGTGGTATCCAAGTTATCATGAACGATGGTATGATTACTGCAACCATCCTACACTGGGGTGAAGTTGGCCTTCAAGGTCTTTCTCCTCAAATCTTCATCGTATTGACCTATATCTTCTACCTACCTATGTCCTTCCTCATTCCTTCTTCATCTGGTCTTGCTAGTGCAACTATGGGTATCATGGCTCCCCTTGGAGAGTTCGTCAATGTTAAAGCAAGCCTGATCGTCACTGCCTACCAATCTGCATCTGGTGTCCTTAACCTTGTAACTCCTACTTCAGGTATTGTTATGGGTGCTCTTGCTCTTGGTCGTGTCAGCCTTGGAACTTGGTGGAAATTTGTCGGAAAACTTGTCATCGTCATTGTCGTTGCAAGTATTCTACTTCTTATCTTAGGTACCTTTGTGCCATTCTTATAATAAAGAGGGAAATACGGATGAAATCCTATATTACAGAATCAATCAAAGAGGATTTTCTTCAGAGTTTGAAAACAATCATCTCTTATCCTTCTGTTCTCAATGAAGGTGAAAATGGCACTCCCTTTGGTCAAGCAATTCAAGATGTCCTGGAAAAAACGCTGGACTTATGTCAAGAACTTGGTTTTAAAACCTACCTTGATCCTCAAGGATATTATGGGTATGCAGAAGTTGGTGAGGGGGATCTCCTTACCATCCTCTGCCACCTAGATGTAGTTCCTGCAGGTGATTTGACAGACTGGGAAACTCCTCCATTTGAAGCTAGTATCAGAGATGGGCGGATTTATGGTCGGGGTTCCCAGGATGATAAAGGACCTTCTCTTGCAGCCCTTTACGCAGTCAAAAGCCTGCTTGACCAAGGAATTCAATTCAAAAAACGGGTTCGTTTCATATTTGGTACTGATGAGGAAACCCTTTGGCGTTGTATGGCAAGATATAATGCCATTGAAGAACAAGCCAGCATGGGATTTGCTCCTGATTCATCGTTCCCATTAACCTATGCAGAAAAAGGACTCCTTCAGGTCAAACTTCATGGACCTGGATCAGAACAACTCGCCTTAGATGTAGGTGGAGCTTTCAATGTCGTCCCTGATAAGGCAACCTATCAAGAACCACTTATGGAACAGATCCAGGCAGGCCTCATATCTGCGGGCTACGATTATCAACAAAATGACCAGAACCTTACTGTTCTAGGAATATCTAAGCATGCTAAGGATGCTAGCCAAGGGATTAATGCAGTCATTCGACTAGCCACCGTCCTTGATTCCATTCAATCCCATCCTGCACTTACATTTCTTGCCAAAGAAGTTGGTCAAGATGGTCAAGGAAAAGGAATCTTTGGTGATATCAGCGACCAGCCTTCTGGACATTTATCCTTTAATGTGGCCGCCTTAACCATTACTCCCGAAAGTTCTGAAATTCGAATTGATATTCGAATCCCAGTCCTTGCAGACAAGGATGCCCTTGTTCATCAGCTGATAGAGTGCGCAAAAGCTTACCAACTTAGCTACCAAGAATTTGACTACCTAGCACCACTTTACGTGGCAAGAGATAGTATGCTCGTCACTACTCTCATGCAAGTTTATGAAGAAAAAACTGGTGACAAGAGTCCCGCTCTATCATCTGGCGGTGCAACCTTTGCACGTACGATGCCAAACTGTGTCGCTTTTGGCGCCCTCTTCCCAGGAAGAGAGCAAACAGAACATCAAGCAAATGAATATGCTATCTTAGATGATCTCTATCAGGCTATGGATATCTATGCTGAAGCTGTTTACCGATTAGCGACCTAAAAGACCTCCTAAACTCCGTCCCAAATCGGGACGGAGTTTTAGGAAAATTCTAAATAGCAAGTCACAACAAAAGCCAAGGAAGGGATTTTCTTGGCTTTTTGCAATAGTTTTAAGGTAAGTTACAAACTCAGATACTCTTTTTCACTACGACACTGAGTTTGGCAAATCGATTCTATTTGGCAAACGAAGTTAGTAAGGCAGTTAGCTAGGCCACTTTCTACACGTTACGACACTGAGTTTTACAAATCGATTTTATTTGCCAAACGTAGTTAGTGAGACAGCCAGCTAGACCACTCCTAAATGTTACGACACGAAGAGGCAAAAATGACTATTTTTTGTCGATGAGTTAGTAAAGCAGGTAGCTAGTTCGCTTCCTTTCTGTTACGACGTAAAGTTTTACGAATCGATAATATTCGTAAAACTTTACTAGTGGAGCGCCTAGCCAAGTTCCATAGAAACTTGGCGTTAGTTACTTAGATTGTTACACAATCAAGTAACTTTGGCGATCTACATCTTCTCTTCCAACTCTACGTCTGGATACTTGTCCGCAAACCAGCGAAGAGCAAAGTCATTTTCGAAGAGGAAGACAGGTTGATCAAAGCGGTCCTTGGCCAAGATATTACGACTTGAAGACATCCGTTCATCTAAATCTTCAGGTTTAATCCAACGAACTGTCTTTTTACCCATTGGAGTCATGACAACTTCCGCGTTATATTCACCTTCCATACGGTGCTTAAAGACTTCAAACTGGAGTTGTCCAACAGCACCTAGCATGTACTCACCTGTTTGGTAATTCTTATAAAGCTGGACGGCTCCTTCTTGTACCAACTGTTCCATTCCCTTGTGGAAGGATTTTTGTTTCATGACGTTCTTAGGCGAAACCTTCATAAAAATCTCAGGAGTGAAGGTTGGTAGTGGTTCAAACTCAAACTTGTTCTTCCCAACAGTTAGCGTATCTCCAACCTGGTAGGTACCAGTATCATAAACCCCGATAATATCTCCCGCTACGGCATTAGTGACATTCTCACGACTTTCTGCCATAAACTGGGTGACATTCGATAGCTTAGCCCCCTTACCAGTACGAGGGAGATTGACACTCATACCACGCTCAAATTCGCCTGATACGATACGGACAAAGGCAATACGGTCACGGTGACGAGGGTCCATGTTGGCTTGGATTTTAAAGACAAATCCTGAGAAATCCTTGTCGTAAGGATCCACAATTTCGCCATCTGTTTTCTTATGCCCATGTGGTTCTGGAGCAAACTTGAGGAAGGTTTCAAGGAAGGTCTGCACACCAAAGTTTGTCAGGGCTGAACCGAAGAAGACAGGTGTTAATTCTCCAGCTAAAATAGCTTTCTCTGAAAACTCATTTCCAGCTTCATTTAAAAGCTCAATGTCATCCTTGACTTGTTCGTAGAAAGGATTGCTTCCAAAAAGCTGGTCCCCATCTTCAAGACTGGCAAAACGCTCATCCCCTTTGTAGAGCTCCAAGCGTTGGTTATAGAGGTCATACAAGCCTTCAAAGGCTTTCCCCATCCCGATTGGCCAGTTCATTGGATAGCTAGCAATACCCAAAACTTCTTCCAATTCTTGCAAGAGGTCTAGCGGCTCACGACCGTCACGGTCCAGCTTGTTCATAAAGGTAAAGACTGGAATCCCGCGGTGTTTCACAACCTCAAACAATTTCTTGGTTTGAGCCTCGATACCCTTGGCAGAGTCCACGACCATGACCGCAGCATCCACCGCCATCAAGGTACGATAGGTATCTTCTGAAAAGTCCTCATGCCCTGGTGTGTCTAGGATATTCACGCGCTTGCCATCGTAGTCAAACTGCATAACAGATGAAGTCACCGAAATCCCACGTTGCTTCTCGATATCCATCCAGTCAGACTTGGCAAAAGTCCCAGTTTTCTTTCCTTTTACGGTACCAGCCTCACGAATCTCGCCCCCAAAGTAAAGCAACTGCTCAGTGATAGTCGTTTTTCCAGCGTCCGGGTGAGAGATGATGGCAAAGGTACGGCGTTTCTTAATTTCTTCTTGAATATTCATAAGTTCTCTTTCTTTGATTCTCTATTTTTAGTTGTTTCAATAACTAAGAATGATTTCTACATTGGATTTTACCATTCCTTTCAACACTCCATTATATCGGATTTTAGCATTTTTTTCAATTTCTATTTCTTTTCACTTATCCCTCCCTTATTTATAGGAAAATATGGTAAAATAGAACAGATAAATAATCATCATTTCACGAAAGGATGCAAGATGAAAATTACGCAAGAAGAGGTAACACACGTTGCCAATCTTTCAAAATTAAGATTCTCTGAAGAAGAAACTGCTGCCTTTGCGACCACCTTGTCTAAGATTGTTGACATGGTTGAATTGCTGGGCGAAGTTGACACAACCGGTGTCGCACCTACTACAACTATGGCTGACCGTAAGACCGTACTCCGCCCTGATGTGGCCGAAGAAGGAACAGACCGTGATCGCTTGTTTAAAAACGTACCTGAAAAAGACAACTACTATATCAAGGTACCAGCTATCCTAGATGATGGAGGAGATGCCTAATGACTTTTAATAACAAAACTATTGAAGACTTGCACAATCTCCTTGTTTCTAAGGAAATTTCTGCAACTGAATTAACCCAAGCAACGCTTGAAGATATCAAATCTCGCGAGACAGCTATCAATGCTTTTGTTACCATCGCTGAAGAGCAGGCTCTTGCTCAAGCCAAAGCTATTGATGAAGCTGGAATTGACGCTGATAATGTCCTCTCAGGAATTCCGCTTGCTGTTAAAGATAATATCTCTACAGACGGTATCCTCACAACTGCTGCCTCAAAAATGCTCTACAACTACGAGCCAATTTTTGATGCGACAGCCGTTGCCAATGCAAAAGCTAAGGGCATGATTGTTGTTGGAAAGACCAACATGGACGAATTTGCCATGGGTGGTTCAGGTGAAACTTCACACTACGGAGCAACTAAAAACGCTTGGGACCACAGCAAGGTTCCTGGTGGTTCTTCAAGTGGTTCTGCTGCAGCTGTAGCTTCTGGGCAAGTCCGCTTGTCACTTGGTTCTGATACTGGTGGTTCTATCCGCCAACCTGCTGCCTTCAACGGAATCGTTGGTCTCAAACCAACCTACGGAACTGTTTCACGTTTCGGTCTCATTGCCTTCGGTAGCTCATTAGACCAAATCGGACCTTTCGCACCAACTGTTAAGGAAAACGCCCTCTTGCTCAACGCTATTGCCAGCGAAGATGCCAAAGACTCTACTTCTGCTCCTGTCCGCATTGCCAACTTTACTTCAAAAATCGGCCAAGACATCAAGGGCATGAAAATTGCTTTGCCTAAGGAATACCTTGGTGAAGGAATTGACCCAGAGGTTAAGGAAACCATTCTGAATGCAGCCAAACACTTTGAAAAACTCGGTGCTATCGTCGAAGAAGTCAGCCTTCCTCACTCTAAATACGGTGTTGCCGTTTACTACATCATCGCTTCATCTGAAGCTTCATCAAACTTGCAACGCTTTGACGGTATCCGTTACGGCTATCGTGCAGAGGATGCGACCAACCTTGATGAAATCTATGTAAACAGCCGTAGCCAAGGTTTTGGTGAAGAAGTAAAACGCCGTATCATGCTAGGTACTTTCAGTCTTTCATCAGGTTACTACGATGCTTACTACAAGAAAGCTGGTCAAGTCCGTACCCTCATCATCCAAGATTTCGAAAAAGTCTTTGCAGATTATGACTTGATTTTGGGACCAACTGCTCCAAGCGTTGCCTATGACTTGGATTCCCTCAACCATGACCCAGTTGCCATGTACTTGGCTGACCTTTTGACCATCCCAGTCAACTTGGCTGGACTACCAGGAATTTCGATTCCTGCAGGATTTGCTCAAGGTTTACCAGTCGGGCTCCAATTGATTGGTCCTAAATACTCTGAGGAAACCATTTACCAAGCTGCTGCTGCCTTTGAAGCAACAACAGACTACCACAAACAACAACCTGTGATTTTTGGAGGTGACAACTAATGAACTTTGAAACAGTCATCGGACTTGAAGTCCACGTAGAGCTCAACACCCATTCAAAAATCTTCTCACCTACTTCTGCCCACTTTGGAAATGACCAAAATGCCAACACCAACGTGATTGACTGGTCTTTCCCAGGAGTACTGCCAGTTCTCAATAAAGGTGTTGTCGATGCCGGTATCAAGGCTGCTCTCGCCCTCAACATGGACATCCACAAAAAGATGCACTTTGACCGTAAGAACTACTTCTACCCTGATAATCCAAAAGCCTACCAAATTTCTCAGTTTGATGAGCCAATCGGCTACAACGGTTGGATTGAAGTTGAGCTAGAAGACGGTACAACTAAAAAAATTGGTATTGAACGCGCTCACCTAGAAGAAGACGCTGGTAAAAACACCCACAGTACAGATGGCTACTCTTATGTTGACCTCAACCGTCAAGGGGTGCCATTGATTGAGATTGTATCTGAAGCTGACATGCGTTCGCCAGAAGAAGCCTATGCTTACCTAACTGCCCTCAAGGAAGTCATCCAGTATGCTGGTATTTCTGACGTTAAGATGGAAGAAGGTTCTATGCGTGTGGATGCCAATATCTCTCTTCGTCCTTATGGCCAAGAGAAATTCGGTACCAAGACTGAGTTGAAGAATCTCAACTCCTTCTCTAACGTCCGTAAGGGTCTTGAATACGAAGTCCAACGTCAGGCTGAAATCCTACGCTCAGGTGGACAAATTCGCCAAGAAACACGCCGTTACGATGAAGCCAACAAGGCAACCATCCTCATGCGTGTTAAGGAAGGCGCTGCTGACTACCGTTACTTCCCAGAACCAGACCTACCACTCTTTGAAATCTCAGATGAGTGGATTGAGGAAATGCGGACTGAATTGCCAGAGTTTCCAAAAGAACGCCGTGCACGCTACGTGGCTGACCTTGGCTTGTCAGACTACGATGCTAGTCAGTTGACTGCAAATAAAGTCACTTCTGACTTCTTTGAAAAAGCTGTTGCCCTTGGCGGTGACGCTAAACAAGTCTCTAACTGGCTCCAAGGAGAAGTCGCTCAGTTCTTGAACGCCGAAGGTAAAACACTGGAACAAATCGAATTGACACCAGAAAACTTGGTAGAAATGATTGCCATCATCGAAGACGGTACTATTTCATCTAAGATTGCCAAGAAAGTCTTTGTCCACCTGGCTAAAAATGGTGGTGGAGCTCGTGAATACGTTGAAAAAGCAGGCATGGTTCAAATCTCAGATCCTGATGTCTTGATTCCAATCATCCACCAAGTCTTTGCAGATAACGAAGCTGCAGTTGCCGACTTCAAGTCAGGAAAACGTAACGCTGACAAGGCCTTCACAGGATTCCTTATGAAAGCAACCAAAGGACAAGCCAACCCACAGGTTGCCCTTAAACTCCTTGCCCAAGAATTGGCGAAGTTGAAAGAAGATTAAGCGGAAGGAAAGCAGCCAGAAGGTTAATGTTACCCTTCTGGTATCTTTCAAAACCATTTTGGCTTTATTTTCAGACCATTTTATGGTAGAATGAAGAGTAATAATATTTATTAAAGAGGTAAAAATATGATTGAAGCAAGTAAACTAAAGGCTGGTATGACTTTTGAAACAGCTGAAGGAAAATTGATCCGCGTTTTGGAAGCTAGCCACCACAAACCAGGTAAAGGAAACACTATCATGCGTATGAAATTGCGTGATGTCCGCACTGGTTCAACTTTTGAAACAAGCTACCGCCCAGAAGAAAAATTTGAGCAAGCGATTATCGAAACAGTTCCAGCTCAATACTTGTACAAAATGGACGACACAGCTTACTTCATGAACACAGAAACTTACGACCAATACGAAATTCCTGTTGTAAATGTTGAAAACGAATTGCTTTACATCCTTGAAAACTCAGATGTAAAAATCCAATTCTACGGAACTGAAGTAATCGGTGTAACTGTACCAACTACTGTTGAATTGACAGTTGCTGAAACACAACCATCTATCAAAGGTGCTACTGTTACAGGTTCTGGTAAACCAGCAACAATGGAAACTGGTCTTGTCGTGAACGTTCCAGACTTCATCGAAGCAGGTCAAAAATTGATTATCAACACTGCAGAAGGAACTTACGTTTCTCGCGCCTAATCTCTAGAAACTAGAAAGAGGTCATTCTATGGGAATTGAAGAACAACTTGGCGAAATCGTCATCGCCCCACGTGTACTTGAAAAAATCATTGCTATTGCAACTGCGAAAGTTGAAGGCGTACACTCTTTTTCAAACAAATCAGTATCTGACACCCTTTCAAAACTTTCTCTTGGTCGTGGCGTATATCTAAAAGAAGCAAACGATGAGCTCACAGCTGATATCTACCTCTACCTAGAGTACGGTGTCAAAGTTCCTAAGGTTGCTATGGCTATCCAGAAAGCTGTTAAGGATGCTGTCCGTAACATGGCTGATGTTGAAATCTCTGCTGTCAACATTCACGTTTCAGGTATCGTTCCAGATAAAACACCAAAACCAGAATTGAAAGACTTATTCGACGAGGACTTCCTCAATGACTAGTCCATTATTAGAATCTAGACGTGAACTACGTAAGTGTGCTTTCCAAGCCTTGATGAGTCTTGAATTTGGTTCAGATTTAGAAACTGCTTGTCGCTTCGCCTACACACATGATCGTGAAGATACAGACGTACAACTTCCTAACTTCCTTGTAGAGCTCGTTTCTGGTGTCCAAGCTAAAAAGGATGATCTGGACAAACAAATCACTCAACATTTGAAAACTGGTTGGACCATCGATCGTCTGACATTGGTAGAAAAGAATTTACTACGCCTAGGAGTTTTTGAAATCACTTCATTTGATACTCCTCAACTCGTAGCTGTTAACGAAGCTATTGAACTTGCTAAGAGCTTTTCAGATCAAAAGTCAGCCCGTTTCATCAATGGACTCCTCAGTCAATTTGTGACAGAAGAAGATTAAATAATATAGAAAAAGTGTTTGACTCAGATCAAACACTTTTTTCTTTGCCTTCCACTATCTAAAAAAGTGGTAATAGACATAATTATAAACAAATATCCAGATGGGCTTGGCATAAGTGAGAAAGTTAAAAAAACTATGGCATAGAATTGTGATTTTTAGATTCTTTGTCCAACGGTAGACCAGGGCATAGAAGAGACCGCCTAAACTATAAAACATCAAACTGATAGGATCTCGGTGAGTTAGGATCAAATGACTAAGTCCAAAGATAAGAGCAGATAGGATAACATCCAGATAGTACTTGGACTGGGGGAAAAAGGTATTCATAAAGTACCCTCTATGAATCAGTTCCTCCAATATAGGTCCGACGACTACTGTTAAACTGAAACTGAGAACAGTTGATAGAAAAGTTGGTTGTCCATTTGAATACAAGGCTGAAAGAAGGTCTTGAAAGATATACTTGTTATCAATGAAGTGATGAAACTGTAACTGAAAAGCATCCACCAATTGACGATCAAAATAAGTAGCCACTAGACCAACTACAAGGTAAAAGAATCTTGACTTCTTTGAACCCTTTTTTTCAAAAATATAGAGCATCTCTTTCTTTTTGAGCCAGTAGATAAATAATAGCAAAATAGCTATTACTTCAACTGTTAAAAAGATAGAATAGCCATCTATCCCCCATCCTAAAAACTTAGTTAGATGCATAATCCCTAACTCTGGTAGATAAACCGATAGAAATACCAGTAAGATATAGACTCCCAAATGCCAAAGTTTTTTCATACTCATTCCTTTAACTTATCAATAGCCAACACCAGAACCACGTCTAGTCACATCAGCAAGTATAGTTTTCTGATCTGTTGCTATACTAGTTCAAGTCCAAATTCTTTCATCAAACATCCAAATCATACCACCGCCTGAAACTTGCTCTAACTCTTCAAACTAAAGAACTGTAAATATATCTGTCAAGTAGCTTCTTAAATGATATGTTTCTAAGCCTATATGTTCATTATACATATTTTTTTGATTATTTTAGCAGTTATTTCCTCAACTGTCAATTCTTAATCCTGACATGTCTTTTTTATAGCAGCCAAAAAGAGGCTGGGACAAAAGTCCTGGCCTCTCAATTGTCTTTGGATTGTCGAGCAAGACGCAGTGGTTGAGTGGGCTCTACTACGCTGATTTCATCAGCTTTTACAGCCCTACTCAACTGTGCGGAGGTGGGACGACGAAATCGAATTCTAACGAATTACCGATTTCTGTCCCACTCTCTTTCTTTTTAATATTTTCTAAAGCGTTGGTAGCGTTCTTCAATGAGTTGATCTAGCGAAAGTTTACCAAGTGTGTCTAGCTCCGCTTGAAGTTGTTCCTTCACTTGCTTGATCAGTTCTTTACTTGATAGACCCACCTCAGAGATGACCTTATCAACAACTTGCATATCCAACAACTCATACGAGGTGATTTTCATCAACTCAGCTGCTTCCATGGCACGAGTTCCATCTTTCCATAAAATAGAAGCAAATCCTTCAGGACTCAGTACGGCATAGATGGAATTTTCAAGCATCCAAACACGGTCCGCGACTGCTAGAGCTAGAGCTCCACCAGATCCACCTTCACCGATAATAATCGCAATGATGGGAACTTTTAAATCACTCATTTCAAAGAGATTGCGAGCAATGGCTTCACCTTGACCACGTTCTTCTGCACCTACACCAGGATAGGCACCAGCAGTATTGATAAAGGTTACAATTGGACGACCGAACTTTTCTGCTTGCTTCATCAAACGAAGGGCTTTTCGATAACCTTCAGGATGAGGTTGACCAAAGTTACGGTTAAGATTATCTTGTAAACTTTTACCTTTTTGGATTCCAACAACAGTCACTGCTTGGTCTCCCAACCAACCGATACCACCAATAATAGCACCATCATCACGGAAGGAGCGATCCCCATGTAGCTCTACAAAGTCATCAAAAATTCCTGTTGCGAAATCCAAGGCAGTTAAGCGGGTTTGTTCACGAGCTTCTCTAACGATTTTCGCAATATTCATCAACTCTCCCTCCTGTGTAGTCTTACTAATCGAGCAATCGTATCTGGCAATTCTCGCCGTTTAATAATTGCATCCACAAAACCATGTTCCAGTAAAAACTCTGCTTTCTGGAAATCCTCTGGTAAGTCTTCCCTTACCGTATTTTCAATCACACGGCGTCCAGCAAAACCTACCAAACTTTGGGGTTCTGCCAAGATGATATCCCCTTCCATAGCGAAGGAAGCTGTTACTCCTCCAGTAGTCGGGTCAGTAAGGATTGTCAGATAAAAGAGACCTGCATTGGAATGACGTTTGACTGCGGCAGAGATTTTGGCCATCTGCATCAAGCTCATGATTCCTTCTTGCATGCGTGCTCCACCAGAAGCTGTAAACAATACGACAGGTAATTTTTCAGCGGTCGCATATTCGAACAAGCGGGTAATTTTTTCACCAACAACTGTCCCCATTGAAGCCATGATAAAGTTAGAATCCATGATGCCAAGGGCAACCTTCTCTCCCTTAATCAAAGCTGTTCCTGTTACAACAGCCTCATCAAGACCTGTCTTTTCACGCATCAAAGTCAATTTTTTACGATAGCCTGGAAAATTCAAAGGATCCTGAGTCTCAATCCCTTTAAACATTTCCAAAAACGTACCCATATCAATGGTTAAAGCTAAACGCTCTTGAGCTGAAATACGGAAGGTATAGCCACAGTGAGGGCATATACGCTCACTCCCCAAGTCCCTTTGGTAAATCGTATATTTGCAACCTGGACATTGGGAGAAGAGCTCATCTGGAACCTCTGGCTTGATCTGAGGTTGATTTACAGTCGAACGATTGGGATTGATTCGAATATATTTATCTTTTTTACTAAATAGAGCCATACATCCCCCTTTTCAGTCTTATACTATTTTTATACTCAATGAAAATCAAAGAGCAAACTAGGAAGCTAGCCGCAGGTTGCTCAAAGCACTGCTTTGAGGTTGTAGATAAGACTGACAAAGTCAGTCACATATATAATCCAAGGCCAAGCTGACGCGGTTTGAAGAGATTTTCGAAGAGTATTACATTATTCTTTTTCTTGATAGTGTGGTAAGAAAGTTTCCATCAAGAATGAAGTATCGTAGTCCCCTGCTATCACGCGACGATCTGAAATCAGATCAAGTTGGAAATCAGCATTGGTGACCACCCCTTCAATTTCGAGTTCATACAGAGCTCGTTGCATTTTCATGAGTGCATCAAAACGATTTTCACCATGAACAATAATCTTAGCAATCATACTATCATAGTATGGTGGAATGGTATAACCTGGATAAACTGCAGAGTCAACACGCAAGCCGACACCACCACTTGGGAGATACAGATTGGTAATCTTACCTGGACTTGGTGCAAAATTAAAGGCTGGGTTTTCTGCATTGATCCGACACTCAATGGCATGACCTTTTAGAACAATATCTTCCTGCTTCAGAGTCAAAGGTTGACCTGCCGCAATACGGATTTGTTCCTTGACAATATCCACACCAGAAACAAATTCGGTTACTGGATGTTCTACTTGGATACGCGTATTCATCTCCATAAAGTAGAATTTGCCACTTGCTTCATCTAGTAGGAATTCAATAGTACCAGCATTTTCATAACCAACAGACTCCGCCGCACGGACTGCTGCAGCACCAATTTCATTACGAAGTGTTTTCCCAATAGCAATCGAAGGACTTTCTTCTAAAACCTTTTGGTTATTCCGTTGAAGCGAACAGTCACGTTCACCAAGGTGAATCACATGTCCCATCTGGTCAGCAAGAATCTGTACCTCAATGTGGCGAGCAGGATAAATCACACGCTCAAGATACATAGCCCCATTACCAAAGTTGGCTTTGGCTTCACTAGAGGCAGTTTCAAAGGCTGACACGAGATCTTCTGCTTTTTCAACCTTACGAATCCCTTTTCCACCACCTCCTGCTGAAGCTTTCAGCATAACTGGATAACCAATTTTTTCAGCAATAGCAAGAGCCTCTTCTGCTGTATGGACCTCTCCATCTGATCCTGGAATGACAGGCACGTTTGCCTTAATCATTTGAGCACGGGCGTTAATTTTATCTCCCATGACAGCCATGACACGAGCTGATGGTCCGATAAATTTGATCCCAACTTCTTCACACATGGTTGCAAATTTGGAATTTTCACTTAAGAAACCAAATCCAGGGTGAATAGCTTCAGCTTCAGTCAAGACTGCAGCTGATAGGATGGCATTGATGTTCAGATAAGATTCTGTAGCCTTGCCAGGGCCGATACAGATAGCCTCATCAGCCAAAAGCGTGTGGAGAGCTTCCTTGTCAGCAGTCGAATAGACAGCGACTGTTGCAATTCCTAATTCTCGTGCCGCACGAATAATACGAACAGCAATTTCACCACGATTGGCAATTAAAATCTTACGAAACATGGAAAACCTCCCTAGTTTCCAATAGCAAAGGTCAGAGTACCGCTTGCTGCAAGCTTACCATCTACTTCTGCCTTCGCTTCTACTACGGCGATTGTGCCACGACGTTTGACAAACGTTGCTGTCATGACAAGCTGATCACCAGGAACAACTTGTTTCTTAAACTTAACCTTATCCATACCAGCATAGAAGACAAGCTTCCCTTTGTTTTCTGGTTTAGACAATTCCAAAACACCTGCTGTCTGAGCCAAGGCTTCCATAATGAGGACTCCTGGCATAACTGGGTATTGAGGGAAATGACCATTGAAGAAAGGTTCATTAATCGTCACATTTTTAATGGCAACAATAGTATCTTCGCTAACTTCTAAGACACGATCCACTAAGAGCATGGGATAACGGTGGGGCAAAGCTTCTTTAATTCCTTGAATATCAATCATTTGATACGTACCAAGCCTTTCCCAAACTCAACCATTTCTTCATTTTCAACTAGAATTTCTGTTACAACACCATCTTTAGGTGCTGGAATTTCATTCATGATCTTCATGGCTTCGATGATGACCAAGGTTTGGCCTTTTTTAACAGTATCACCGACTGAAACAAAATTAGATTTGTCTGGTCCGGCAGCCAAGTAAGCAACTCCGACAAGTGGACTTTCTACAAGGTCCCCCTCAGCTACAGATTCACTAGCACTTGATTCTGAAACCACTTCTACAGCTGCGGGAACCACAGCTTGAGGTGCTTGACTTGCTTCTGCAACAAGTTTCGCTTCATTCTTACTGAAGACCAACTCATCCGTTCCATTTTTATAAGAAAATTCTTTCAAGCTTGACTGGTCAAATTGCGCCATCAAGTCTTTGATTTCATTTAAATTCATCTTTACTTATTCTCCCAACGTTTGAAAACAAGGACTGCATTATGCCCACCAAATCCAAAGGTATTTGAGATAGCATATGGAATTTCACGTTCCAATCCCCGTCCATAGATAACGTTCGCTTCGATATAGTCTGATAATTCTTTCGTTCCAGCTGTCATTGGAACATAGCTATGACGAATAGCTTCAATAGTAGCAATGGCTTCAACAGCCCCTGCTGCTCCCAGCAAATGACCTGTGAAGGATTTGGTTGAAGAAACTGGAACATCCTTACCTAGAACAGATACAATGGCACCACTTTCTCCCTTTTCATTAGCAGGAGTTGATGTACCGTGAGCATTGATATAAGCTACTTGGTCTGGTGTGATTTCAGCTTCGTCCAAGGCAAGTTTGATAGCTTTAATAGCTCCTTGACCTTCTGGATGTGGTGAAGTCATATGGTAAGCATCACAAGTATTTCCGTAACCAACAACTTCAGCTAAGATAGTTGCACCGCGTTTTTCTGCGTGCTCTAAGCTTTCAAGAACCAACATTCCTGATCCTTCACCCATGACAAATCCATTACGGTCTTTGTCAAATGGAATAGAAGCACGAGATGGATCCTCTGTTGTTGAAAGAGCTGTCAAGGCTTGGAAACCTGCAATGGCAAATGGAGTGATAGAAGCCTCAGAACCACCAACTAGCATAACATCTTGGTAACCAAACTTGATGGAACGAAAGGCATCCCCAATTGCATCATTTGAAGAAGCACAAGCAGTATTGATAGATTTACAAATACCATTAGCGCCAAAGCGCATAGCAACATTTCCTGAGCCCATATTTGCTAAAGCTTTTGGAAGGGTCATCGGTTTCACACGTTTTGGACCTTTTTCATGAAGGCGAACCACTTGATCTTCGATTTCCTTGATTCCACCGATACCTGAAGCAACGATGACACCAAAGCGGTCTCTATCAAGAGTCTCTACATCAAGATTAGCATTGTTCACTGCTTCTTGTGCTGCATATAGTGCATATAAAGAATAAGCATCAAAACGGTTGGTATCTTTTTTTACAAAATATTTGTCAAAAGGAAAATCCTGGATTTCTGCCGCATTATGCACCGCAAATTCACTATGATCAAACTTGGTGATTTCACCAATTCCAATCTTTCCATTTTTAAGACTGTTCCAAAATTCTTCTGGTGTATTTCCGATTGGAGATGTCACTCCATAACCTGTCACTACTACTCGATTCAGTTTCATTCTTCTACCTCTATTTTAACTCTTATTGCATGGTTAGTCCACCATCAATTGCAATGACTTGTCCTGTTAGATAATCTTGACTAGCGAGAAAGACTGTAACATCAGCAACCTGCTCTGCTTGTCCAAACTGTTTCATCGGAATTTGTGCCAACATGGCATCTTTGACCTTATCAGATAGAACAGCAGTCATATCCGATTCAATCATTCCTGGAGCAATGGCATTGACGCGAACATTGCGATTGGCAACCTCACGTGCTACTGATTTGGTAAATCCAATCAAACCAGCTTTGGAAGCAGCGTAGTTGGCTTGACCGATATTTCCCATCAGACCAACAACACTAGACATATTGATGATAGCACCTTCGCGAGCTTTTATCATCGGTTTCAAGACTGATTGTGTCATATTGAAAGCACCTGTCAGGTTGACTTTCAAGACCTTCTCAAAATCTTCTTCCGTCATCTTAAGCATGAGAGTATCTTGAGTAATCCCAGCATTATTCACTAGGACATCAACTGAACCTAGTTCTTCAATCGCTTGATCCACCATGCGTTTTGCATCTGTGAAGTCTGAGACATCACCAGAAATAGCAAGGACCTTCACCCCGTATGGTTTAAATTCGGCAAGAAGCTCTTCAGAGATTTCACCACGACTATTCAAGACAACATTGGCTCCCAAGCTGGCAAATTTATGGGCAATGGCAAGGCCAATTCCACGACTTGAGCCTGTAATAAAGACATTTTTATTTTCTAGTTTCATTTTTCTCCTTTCAGAACTTCTACTATTTTGGTCTAATTTTCTAAGAGTGCTAGCAAACTTGCTTGATCTTCCACATTAGCCAGTTGAGCAGTTTTATCAATCTTTTTGACGAATCCGGACAAGACTTTTCCAGGACCAATCTCGATAAAACGAGTGACTCCCGCTTCTTGCATGACTGCAATGCTTTCATAAAAACGAACAGGTTCCTTAACTTGACGAGTCAAAAGTTCTGCAATTCGTTCTTTTTCCATGACCTTTGCTTCTGTATTACCAACAAGTGGACAAGCAAAGTCATTAAACTCAACATCTTCTAGAGCTTGAGCTAATTTTTGACTAGCAGATTCCAATAAGGCTGTATGGAAAGGTCCAGAAACATTTAGCGGAATCAAACGCTTTGCTCCTGCTTCTTGCAAGAGTTCAACTGCACGATCTACTGCAGCTACCTCCCCACCAATAACAATCTGGCTTGGAGTATTGTAGTTAGCTGGAGTTACAACACCAAGTTGAGAAGCTTCTTGACAAGCTTTTTCAATCACTTCAACCGGTGTATTTAGCACAGCCACCATTTTCCCTGATCCTGCTGGTGCTGCTTCTTCCATATAAGACCCACGTCTAGCAACTAGAGCCACTGCAGCTTCAAAATCCAAGGCACCACTAGCTACCAGGGCAGAGTATTCTCCAAGAGACAAACCTGCCACCATATCTGGTTGGTAACCTTTCTCCCTTAAAAGACGGTAAATAGCAACTGATGTAGCCAAAATAGCTGGTTGCGTGTAACGAGTCTGATTTAGGTTCATTTCATCATTATCAATCAAGTCACGGAGGTCATAGCCTAATACTTGGCTAGCTTGGTCGATTGTTTCCTTGACGATAGTATATTGGTCGTATAGATCACGTCCCATTCCAAGGTACTGGGCTCCTTGACCTGCAAATAGAAAGGCTGTTTTAGTCATTTCTTGTAACTCCTGCCCAACGAGCAGCTTCTGCTTGAATCTTTTCAGCTGCACTATAATAAATATCTTTTAAGATTTCTTCAACAGTTTCTTCTTTAGATACCAAACCTGCAATCTGGCCGGCCATCACTGAACCGCCATCCACATCCCCATGGACAACAGCCTTTGCTAAGGCTCCAGCACCCATCTGCTCAAAAATTTCTAAATCTGGATTTTCTTGTTTAAAGGCATCTTTTTCAGCTTGCTCGAAATCCCGAGTCAATTTGTTTTTAATGGCACGAACTGCGTGTCCAAAATGTTGTGCTGAGATCGTTGTGTCAATATCACGGGCTTTTAAAATCTTAGCTTTATAATTTGGATGGGCATTTGATTCCTTAGCTACCACAAAGCGAGTTCCAACCTGGACAGCTTCTGCACCGAGCATAAAGCCAGCAGCGGCTCCCTCACCGTCTGCAATACCACCAGCAGCGATAACAGGAATTGAAACAGCAGCTGCAACTTGACGAACCAAGGTCATGGTCGTTAATTTACCGATGTGTCCACCAGCTTCCATACCTTCTGCAATAACAGCGTCTGCACCGATTTTTTCCATCCGTTTTGCCAAAGCAACACTTGGGACAACTGGAATAACAGTAATCCCTGCTTCATGAAATCGCTCCATGTATTTACTTGGGTTTCCTGCGCCAGTTGTGACTACCTTAACCCCTTCTTCAATGACGAGGTCAACAATATCATCAACAAATGGAGACAGAAGCATAATGTTGACACCAAAAGGCTTGTCTGTTAAAGATCTAATCTTATTGATATTAGCCTTAACCACTTCTTTAGGAGCATTTCCTCCACCGATGATACCTAGACCACCAGCTTTTGAAACAGCTCCAGCAAGTTCACCATCTGCAACCCAGGCCATTCCCCCTTGAAAGATAGGATATTTAATGTTCAATAATTCTGTAATACGTGTTTTCATAGTGCCTCCATGAGTCTTGCTCAGGTAATAGTTCGACCACATTATACTTTGACAGTCAAACTATTACCTGAACAAGAGGGAGCGGGTTCCCCCTACTCCTTCTTCATTTATTTTAATTATTTTGTTTGCTCTTCAACGTAGGCAACCAAGTCACCAACTGTTTTCAAGTCATCTTCTGCTTCGATTTGGATATCAAAAGCATCTTCGATTTCTGAGATCACTTGGAACAAGTCCAATGAATCTGCATCCAAATCATCAAAAGTAGATTCAAGTGTTACTTCTGATGCATCTTTTCCAAGTTCTTCAACGATAATTTCTTGTACTTTTTCAAATACTGCCATGATAGACTCCTTTAAAATAAATAGTTTTTATAACAATGTGTTCACCACATGATTACCTAAATTGTAACAATAAGCGTGCCCCATGTCAAACCTCCGCCGAAGCCTGACAAGAGAATTTTTTGGCTTCCATCCAAACGAATGAGCCCTTCTTCTACACACTCTGAAAGTAGGATCGGAATACTTGCCGCACTAGTATTTCCATACTTGGTCATATTTGCGGGAAGCTTATCACGATCTACACCGATCTTTCTAGCCATCTTATCCAAGATACGGTTATTGGCCTGATGAAGCAGGAGATAGTCTAGTTCTTCTGCAGATACAGGACTCATCTCTATGGTCTCTTTGATAGACTTAGCAACATCTCGAATTGCGAAGTCAAAAACTGCTCGGCCATCCATTTTCAAGAAAGCGTCTGGCTTTTCTTGAACTGAAAATGGTGAAGTCAAACCTGTCTGCCCATAGGTCAAACACTCACTACGTGAACCATCGCTATTGAGACTCTCCGCTAGGAAATGTTGCTTATCGCTTGCTTCTAACAAGACGCCACCAGCTCCATCTCCAAATAGGACAGCTGTTGAACGATCTGTCCAGTCCAAGGTTTTGGACATAGTTTCACTACCGATGACCAAGCCCTTGCCAAATCGTCCAGATGATATGAATTTCTCAGCAGTTGAAAGGGCAAAGGTGAAACCACTACAAGCGGCAGTTAGATCAAATGCAAAGGCCTTACGAGCACCAATACGAGCCTGTACACGTGCTGCAGTAGAAGGCATCATTGAGTCAGGTGTCATCGTAGCTAGGATGATAAAATCCAACTCTTCAGCAGAAATCCCTGACTTCTCTAGGAGTTGTTTTGCAACTGCCGTTGCCAAATCTCCTGTTGATTCTGTCTTAGAAATACGACGTTCCTTAATCCCAGTTCGACTTGAAATCCATTCATCACTCGTATCCATAACCTGAGCCAAATCTTCATTTGTGACAATCTGCTCTGGTACACAATGAGCAACCTGGCTTATTTTTGCAAAAGCCATTATTTCAAATCCTCCAAAAATTGATAAAGATTGGTCAAACCTTTACTCATGACATCCATTTCCTCTGGGCTCATGCCCTCGATAATTCTTTCAACCATGGCCTTGTGGAAACGCTTATGTAGTCGATGTACCAAGCGACCTTTCTTTGTCAAATGCAGATGTACTACACGACGATCCTGATCTGAACGTAAACGTTCGATATAACCTTTTCGTTCCAAGTTGTTCAAGCTAGTTGTCACGGTTCCTAGAGTTACCATCAACTCTTTGGACACTTGACTTGGAGTCACATCTGGAAACTTGCCAATCACATCAATCGTGTGCATTTCCTTGATGGAGATATCCTTGAAACAACTACCTCTCAAACTCACTTCCTCAATCACCAGGACGTTATTAAAAATAGATGTTAAATAGTCATTGATTCGTTGGTAGTCCAATTCTTTTCCCTCCCTCATCAAAAAAAGTTTAACTATCAAAACATTTGACAAAAAAAGTATATCAAACTTCAAAGAATTGCGCAAGTATTTTCTTATTTCCCCAAAAATTTTGGACGTCTTCTTTCAGAATGTGCACGAACACCTTCCTTAAAATCTTCGGTATAAGATAGAGTTTCCTGTAGCTCCAGTTCCAATTTTGCATATTCATGCCACTGCTTAAACTCGCTCTCCCAGACCAATTTCTTAATGGCTACGTAAGAGTTAGTAGAGCCTCTTCTCAACTTCTTCAACAGTTGCTCTCTTGTCTTTTCCAGTTGCTCACTAGCACACAGACGATAGACAGCTCCTGCTTCTAAAGCCTTCTCAGCTGTAAAAGCTTCACCGGTCATAGCAAGTTGCGTTGCCCGAGTCGCTCCTAGCGATCGTGTCAGCAAGAATAAACCACCCGCATCAGGAGCCAAGCCTACGCCTACAAAGGCTTGAATAAATTTAGCCTTGTCCGATGCAATACAGAAATCAACAGCCAAGGCCATATTGGCAGCTGCACCAGCAACTGCTCCGTCTACTTCCATGATGACAGGCTTAGGAATTTGCTTCAATTTATAAGAAATGGCATTGACTAATTCTGCAATCTGAGCCAAGGATGTAATATCATCCTCATCGACAGCTCGTTTCATCTCTACCAAGTCCCCTCCGACAGAAAAAACTTTGCCTCTTGCATTGATGAGAATATAGGAAACAGCACTATCTTTTTCAGCTAATTCTAAGGCTTCTAAAATTTCCTGACACATAGGAATATGGAAACCATTTGCCACCTCGGGACGATTCAGAGTAAGTATCGCTAGATCGTCCTGAACTTGATAGATAATATGATTCATAGCCACTCCTTTCAAATTACAATGATGTTTAAATTATTTTATTTTCAAATTATATCTTTTTCCGGATTTTTAAACAAGAGAAAAATCGACCGAAAGTGTCTCGGCCGATTTTAAAACCTTAGTTTGGTCTCTAAAAATACAGGAAAACCAGTACTTGTATCATCCACGAAATCATAAATCACTTCAAGCATTCGTCCTCCTTCTCTCTGATAAAGCTGTTCTTGGTTGGATCCCTTGTGGTAGAATTCTCCTGAAACCATGTAAAAAACACGATTTGGATCTTCAAGGTAGGCAAAAAGATTTCCTGTAAAAGGAACTTCCTTGTCTCCGTCCTTGTTGACCAGACTTGTAGCTAAGAGTTTTGTGATTCCTCTAAATTGTCCACTTTCATCTGTTCGACAATAAAACTTGATTCTAACTTCATAGTTAGGATTGACGATAATCTTTTCAGAGAGAATTCGATAGGTCCTTGCCTTACTATCTGACAAGCCGATAGATAAGATAATTTTAGCCCTCTCAACTGAAATCTGACGCTCCTGCGCATACTCCATCGCTAATTCCTCTCCGGTCAAACGACCACTGGGAAGAGGATGAGACCTTGCTCCTATATTTGTAGGAATCATCACGAAGGTAAGGACTAGTAAGATTAAACAAACTACTCTTTTAATCATCTTCCCCCAACTCCTTTCATTAGAAGAGTCTTTCCTCCTACACCTTTATTATAAGCTTTCCTGATGAGACTTTCAAACAATTGTATAGGATATTTTCCAGATTGAAAAAAGCCCCTCTTTCTGCTATAATCGTATAAAATACTTACTTTAGGAGTTCTTATGAAGGTTGTAAAATTTGGTGGAAGCTCTCTTGCCTCTGCTAGTCAGTTAGAAAAAGTTCTAAACATTGTAAAAAGTGACCCTGAACGTCGTTTTGTGGTTGTATCTGCACCTGGTAAACGCAATTCTGAAGATACCAAGGTGACAGATGCCTTGATTAAATACTACCGCGACTATGTAGCTGGTAACGATATCAGTAAACGTCAAAACTGGATTATTGATCGTTATGCTGCCATGGTTAGTGAATTAGGTCTTAAAACAGCCGTTTTAGATAAAATTTCAAAAAGCATTCGCTCTCTAGCTACTCTTCCAATTGAAGATAATAAGTTTCTCTATGATACCTTTCTAGCAGCTGGAGAAAATAACAATGCCAAGTTGATTGCAGCCTACTTCAACCAAAATGGCTTGGAGGCGCGTTATGTTCATCCTAGAGAAGCTGGTATCGTCGTTACGAGCGAACCTGGAAATGCGCGAATCATCCCATCAAGTTATGATAAAATCGAGGAATTGACAAATTCAACTGAAGTCCTCGTTATTCCTGGTTTCTTTGGCGTAACTAAGGAAGATCACATCTGTACCTTCTCCCGTGGGGGATCCGATATTACTGGTTCTATCATCGCCGCAGGTGTTAAGGCTGACCTCTATGAAAACTTTACTGATGTAGATGGAATCTTTGCTGCCCATCCTGGTATCATCCACAAGCCACACTCTATTCCTGAGTTAACCTACCGTGAGATGCGTGAATTGGCCTATGCTGGATTCTCTGTACTACACGATGAAGCACTTCTACCAGCCTACCGTGGGAAAATTCCTCTTGTCATTAAAAATACCAACAATCCAGACCACCCAGGTACTCGCATTGTGCTACAACATAGCAGCGACAAATTCCCAGTTGTTGGGATCGCTGGTGATTCTGGCTTTGTCAGCATCAATATGTCCAAGTATCTGATGAACCGCGAAATCGGTTTTGGTCGTAAAGTTCTTCAGATTCTTGAGGACCTTAATATTGGTTGGGAACACATGCCAACTGGTATCGATGACCTGTCTATCATCTTACGTTCACGAGAATTGACTCCGATCAAGGAAGAAGAAATCCTTCGTCAATTAGTACAAAAAGCAGAGGTAGACCACGCTGAAATCGAACACGACCTCTCTATCATTATGATTGTTGGGGAAAAAATGAAGCGTCATATCGGGGTAACTGCTACAGCCACTCGTGCCTTATCTGAGAACAACATCAACATCCAAATGATGTCACAAGGCTCTAGTGAAGTTTCTATCATGTTTGTTGTCCATAAAGACCAAGAAAAAGCCGCCCTTAAAGCTCTCTACCAAGCATTTTTCGGTGAAAATAAGGAAGACTAAACATGGCACAATCCCTCAACAAGGTCGTCGACTTGCAAACAACTGGAACTTCCTATCTCTCCATTACAGGAAAGGTTGGAAAATTTCTGGTTGGAGATCATGCGCTAGAATTTTACGCAGATCGTAATGTCGAGGACTATATTCAAATCCCATGGTCCAGCGTTAACCAAATCGGAGCCAATGTTTCAGGCCGCAAGGTTAGTCGTCATTTTGAAATCTTTACAGATCAAGGAAAATTTCTCTTTGCCTCAAAAGACTCTGGAAAAATTCTTAAAATAGCTCGTGAAAAACTGGGAAATGACAAGGTAGTCAAACTGCCTACCTTAGTCCAAATCATTGGTCGAAAAATTAAAAATCTATTTGCAAAAAAATAAAAAGTTTAGTATAATCATAGAAACGGATAAGTAGGTTACTTCCTTCTTTCAGAAAGTCTGCGGGTGCTGCGAGCAGATAGAAGATTTAATTGAAATTCTACCGTTGTTTTAAATCAAATACAGAATCAAGTGCACACCTGTGAAGTTGGATGGAACCGTGGCCCTGCCACTCCAACGCTTTGTCAGGTGTGCTTTTTTCATAAAGGAGTTTATATGTTAGATATCAAACGTATTCGTACAGACTTTGATGCTGTCGCAGAAAAACTAGCTACACGTGGTGTAGATGCTGCTATCTTGAATGAGATGAAAGAAATTGATGCCAAACGTCGTGACATCTTGGTTAAGGTTGAAACCCTCAAAGCTGAACGTAACACAGTTTCTGCTGAGATTGCACAAGCTAAACGTAACAAGGAAAATGCAGACGACAAGATTGCTGCCATGCAAACCCTATCTGCCGAGGTAAAAGCTCTTGATGCTGAATTGGCAGAAATCGATGCTAAATTGACAGAATTTACCACAACTCTTCCAAACATCCCAGCTGATAGCGTGCCTATCGGTGCAGACGAAGACGATAACGTAGAAGTTCGCCGTTGGGGAACTCCTCGCGAGTTCGACTTTGAACCAAAAGCTCACTGGGATTTAGGTGAAGATCTTGGTATTCTTGACTGGGAACGTGGTGGAAAGGTAACTGGAGCGCGCTTCCTCTTCTATAAAGGACTTGGGGCTCGTTTGGAACGTGCTATCTACAACTTCATGTTGGATGAGCATGGAAAAGAAGGTTACACTGAAGTCATCACACCTTACATGGTTAACCATGATTCTATGTTCGGTACAGGACAATATCCAAAATTCAAAGAAGATACATTTGAATTGAAAGATACGAACTACGTCCTCATTCCGACAGCTGAAGTTCCTCTGACCAACTACTACCGTGATGAAATTCTTGATGGAAAAGACTTGCCAATCTACTTTACTGCTATGAGCCCATCATTCCGTTCTGAAGCTGGTTCAGCTGGTCGTGATACTCGTGGTTTGATTCGTTTGCACCAATTCCACAAGGTAGAAATGGTGAAATTTTCCAAACCTGAAGAGTCATACGAAGAACTAGAAAAGATGACAGCCAACGCTGAAAACATCCTTCAAAAACTCAACCTTCCATATCGCGTAGTTGCTCTTTCTACAGGAGACATGGGCTTCTCAGCTGCTAAGACTTATGACTTGGAAGTATGGATCCCTGCGCAAAATACCTACCGTGAAATCTCAAGCTGTTCAAATACAGAAGATTTCCAAGCTCGTCGTGCCCAAATCCGTTACCGTGATGAAGCCGATGGTAAGGTTAAACTTCTTCATACTTTGAATGGTTCTGGACTTGCTGTTGGACGTACAGTCGCTGCTATCCTTGAAAACTATCAAAACGAAGATGGTTCTGTGACCATTCCAGAAGTTCTTCGTCCATACATGGATGGAGCTGAAGTTATCAAACCATAATTAAATAAATGTAAAAAGAGGAGGCTGAGCTTCCTCTTTTTGAGTAATTCAAAAGAAACAGGTAGAAAATTCTCATTTCTACCTGTTTTTTAATTTCTTAGTAGCCACCCATCATAGATGGATCCATAGCTGGCGCTGGTGCAGCGGGTTCTGGTTTGTTAGCTACGACTGCTTCTGTTGTTAGAATCAAGCTTGCTACTGAAGCTGCGTTCTGAAGGGCTGAACGGCTAACCTTAACAGGATCGATAATTCCTGCTTCAATCATGTTGACCCATTCACCTGTTGCAGCATTGAAGCCTGTTCCAAGCTCTGCATTTTTCAAACGATCAATAACAATTGAACCTTCATAACCTGCATTGTAGGCAATTTGACGAACTGGCTCTTCTAAAGCACGAAGAACAATATTGCGACCTGTTGCTTCATCGCCTTCTAATTCCAAGGCAGCGACAGCTGAGATAACATTAACAAGGGCAGTACCACCACCTGCAACGATGCCTTCTTCAACAGCTGCACGAGTCGCGTTAAGAGCATCTTCGATACGGAGTTTCATTTCCTTCAACTCAGTTTCAGTTGCAGCACCAACCTTGATAACAGCTACTCCACCTGACAATTTAGCCAAGCGTTCTTGAAGTTTTTCACGGTCGAATTCTGAAGTTGTTGTTTCAATTTGTGACTTGATGACAGCCACACGGTTAGCGATGGCTTCAGGATTTCCTGCACCTTCGACAATAACTGTGCTATCTTTATCAACAGACACTTTAGCTGCTTGACCTAAAGCTTCGATGGTAGCATCTTTCAACTCAAGACCAAGGTCTTCGGTAATAACAGTTCCACCTGTCAAAATCGCAATATCTTCCAACATCGCTTTACGACGGTCACCGAAACCAGGAGCCTTAACAGCAACTACGTTGAAAGTTCCACGAATCTTGTTCAAGACAAGAGTTGGTAGAGCTTCTCCATCAACATCGTCTGCAATAATCAAGAGCGGACGGCTACTTTGAAGAATGCTTTCTAGAAGTGGCAAGATTTCTTGGATATTTGAAATTTTCTTGTCAGTAATTAAAATATATGGATTTTCAAGGTCTGCAACCATTTTTTCATTATCAGTAACCATGTACTGAGATAGATAACCACGGTCAAACTGCATTCCTTCTACAACTTCAAGCTCTGTTTCCATACCACGTGATTCTTCAATAGTGATAACACCATCTTTACCAACTTTTTCCATGGCTTCAGAGATGTACTCACCAACTTTTTCAGAACGAGATGATACAGCAGCGACCTGCGCAATCGCTTCTTTGTTAGCAACAGGAATGGCATTGTTCTTCAAGGCTTCCACAGCAGTTGCAACCGCTGCTTCAATCCCTCGGCGGATACCAATTGGGTTTGCACCGGCAGTTACGTTTTTGATTCCTTCACGAACGATAGCCTGAGTCAATACTGTTGCAGTAGTTGTCCCATCACCAGCGATATCATTCGTCTTAGAAGCTACTTCTGATACCAATTTGGCACCCATATTTTCAAAATGGTCTTCCAATTCGATTTCTTTCGCGATGGTTACACCGTCATTGGTAATCAATGGAGAACCAAATGATTTTTCAAGAACGACATTACGTCCTTTAGGGCCTAAGGTTACTTTAACTGTATCAGCTAGGATATCAACACCACGGACCATTGCTGAACGTGCATCAGATGAAAATTTAATTTCTTTTGACATACTTACTTCCTCCTATTATTCTTCAACTATTCTTCAACGATTGCTAAGATGTTAGCTTCACCAACGATGACATATTTTTCATCACCATCTTTGACATCAATGCCTGCATGAGCTTCAACCAAAACCTGATCTCCAACTTTTACACTTGGAGCAACTAGTTCACCACTCAAGGTACGAACGCCTTGTCCTGTAGCCACTACTGTAGCTGTTTTTGTTTTTTCTTGGGCTGATCCTGCAAGGACAAAGCCTCCAACAGTTTGTTCTTTTTCTTCAATTTTCAAGACCACGCGGTCTCCTAATGGTTTCAACATCTGTTTTCCTCCATAACATAATCATATTGTTAGCACTCTTTGTACATGAGTGCTAAACCATAGTTCTATTGTATCACTTGGTCAAAAATAGTCAAGAAAAAAGTCTGATTTATAGCACAAAAAGAGTTGGAGAAAATTCTCAAACTCTTGTCATTTTAGAAGGGAAGTTCCTCCTCTTCCAAGACCAGATCTGCTAAGTCTTGACCTGCATTATTTTCACGCATAGCACGTTGGGCACGACTTTCTAAGAGTTGGAAGCCCGTACAGAGAACTTCTGTTACATAGTTGGTTTGTCCATTCTTCTCAAACTTACGGGTACGAAGTTCCCCATCCACAGAAATGAGACTACCTTTGCTTCCATAACTAACCAAGGTTTCAGCCAATTTACCCCAGACCACAATATTGATGAAGTCTGCTTCACGTTCCCCATTTTGATCTTTATAACGGCGATTCACTGCGATAGTTGCTCGTGCAACGGACTTGTCATTGTTGGTTTTGTGCAATTCTGGTGTTGCCACGATTCTTCCAATAAGAATAATTTTATTATACATTTTTTCATCCTCCTACTTATCTATTCGAAGGAAATCAAAAAAAGTTACAAAATTTGTAACTTTTTTTAAAATAATGTTAGTCTCTATGAATCATAAATCCAGTGGCTTGTTGATTGGCCATGATGGTCATATCTGTGATTTGCACACGACGTGGCTGACTGGTCACATAAACTACAGTATCTGCGATGTCTTGTGCCTGCAAGGCTTCGAGTCCCTGATAGACCGTTGCAGCCCGCTCCTCATCTCCATGGAAACGGACCTTAGAAAAGTCAGTCTCTACAATACCTGGCTGAATAGTCGTCACCTTGATATCCGTTGCGATGGTATCAATCCGTAGTCCATCTGAAAATGTTTTGACTGCAGCCTTGGTTGCTGAATAAACCGCTGCACCAGCGTAAGCGTAAATACCTGCGGTTGAACCCATATTAATGATATGGCCTTGATTGGCTGCTACCATAGAAGGCAAAAAGCAACGAGTAACTGCCATCAAACCCTTGACATTGGTATCCAGCATGGTCAGCATATCCAACTCTTCATAGTCCTGATAGGGAGCTAAACCAAGAGCCAGCCCAGCATTATTAACTAAAATATCAATCGAACCTACTGCTTCAAGAATTTCTGAACAAACAGTTTTAACCATTGTCATATCGGTCACATCAAGGGGAAAGGTCCAAACTTTTTGATTTGGAAAGAATTCTGCAAACTCAGTTTTTAGGGCTTGGAGTCTTTCTCTTCGACGTCCTGTGAGAACAATATTTTCACCTTTTTCTAGATAGGCACGCGCAATTGCTTCACCAATACCTGATGTTGCACCTGTGATCACAACATTTTTTGCCATCTTACTTTCTCCTATCTAACTGAACAAATTTAAGCTGTCCAATGTTTAGACGGATCGAATGGAGTTCCAACAACTTGATCTTCGGACAATTCAATGACACCACGTTTTTGTGGAGCATTTGGTAAGGCAAGTTCACGAGGACTGCACATCATACCAAAACTCTTTTCTCCACGAAGTTCACCTGGAAAGATGAGATTGCCTTTTGGCATCATTGCTCCTGGAAGAGCTACAATGGTTTTCAAACCAAGACGCGCATTAGGAGCACCTGCCACGATTTGCACTGTCTTATCATTTCCAACAGCAACTTGACAGATGTTCAAGTGATCACTATCTGGATGTGCCACCATCTCTACAATTTCTCCAACCACAAATTTCGGTTCCTTGTCATTGATAATCTCTTCGGTAAAATTTTGAGCTTGCAATTCTTGGTTCAAATGAGCTACTTGGTCGTCTGTCAAGAATACTTGGCCACGTTCCTCAATTTCGAATAAGCTAGAAACTTCAAAAATATTCCAAGCAACAGTTTCACCTGTTTCCTTTAGGAAAACACGCGCCACATTGCCTTTACGTTCAACATCTAGTTTAGCATCGCCACTGTTTTTCACGATGACCATAAGGACATCACCGACATGTTCTTTGTTATATGTAAAAATCATTCTTTCTTTTCTCCTATTTTAATCCTGCTAAAAAGTCGTTAATTTGTGCCTTGGTTTTACGGTCACGATTGACAAAGCGTCCAATCTCCTTGTCCTTATCTAAGACAACAAGACTTGGAATCCCGTAAACATCCCAAAGTTTGGCTAAGTCCATGTACTCATCACGGTCTACTCGTATAAAGGTAAACTCTGGATTTGACTCTTCAATCTCTGGCAAAGCAGGGTAGATATAACGACAATCGCCACACCAATCCGCAACAAAAAGGAAGACCTTCTTGCCATTCTGTTCAACTAGATTAGCTAGTTCTTCCAAACTATGAGGATTTATCATAAGACTTCCTCCTCATAGATAAGATCTTCATCTTCATAGACAAAGGTATAGTGACGACCATCCTCAAAAATGACACCACCAACGAGACGCTCTAAGCTACTTTCGTAGACTTGGACATAGAGAGTCGCAATTTCACCCATCTCTGAAAAGGAGTCACGCACAATAGCGGTCAACTCTTCCTGCGTTTTCATGAGTTTATGGTCATCGGCTACTTTCTTAGCTCCGAAAGCAAGTGCTCCGAGGCCTACTAATGCCAAACCTGTTTTAATGATATTTTTCGTTTTCATGCTAACATTGTAACACAAAAAGATAAGTAGGACAAATCGTGAATGCTATTTTCGTTTGAACTATAGCTCCTCATTTCAAGAAATATTGACTCCTATCTCCTCCTATGGTACAACACCTCAAAGTAATGATTTACTTATCCATAAAATTCTAAGGAGACTCTATATGAACAAAGAAAGTTATTTTGACGGTGGATTACTCAGCTTTATCGGGCACTCGATTGTCGCTTTTTTCATCATCAGCTTAACTCTAGGAATTGCCACACCTTGGGCCGTTTGTTTTATGCAAGATTGGGAAGTCAGACATACTGTCATCGATGGTCAACGTTTATATTTTGATGGAACTGGCACCCAGTTATTTGAAAATTGGATCAAATGGTTCTTACTGACGATTATCACTCTTGGAATCTATTCATTTTGGTTAAAAATAAAAACAGAACAATGGATTACCAAACATACCCATCATATGTAAAAAGTGCGGTTTATAGACCACACTTTTTTTATAGTTCTTAATAATGTCTCTGACCAAACAAATCCTCTGGCAAGTCATGGAAATCCTTACCTGCCTTGAAATTTTCAAACTTGCCTAGCAAGAACTGGTAGGCATCCAAGCGGCTTTCATAGCGAATCATGGCATCTTTAGCACGCTCATCTTGGTCTTCTTCATAGACCTTTTGGCTTTCCTTGAGCGCCATATCGTTAATCATGATTTGGGTATTAACCCAGGCTTCAAATTCTTTCATAAATTCTTGTTCGTAACTCATTTTTTCTCCTTATTCTAATCCACGGAAATAGTCTGTATCAATCTCACGGTAAGGCTGGATATCCTGAACATACTCCAATACACCTTGAAATTCTCCATTTTCATCGTGTACCGCAGCATAGGTGATATGGACAAACTTACCTCGTGACTCGGACTTGAACCACATCTCATACTTGTCCTTGACCCCGTCACGAAGACCTTTCATAATGGTCTTTACCTTATCAAGGTACTTGGGCGGGTGACATAGCTCAACATTGCGCCCGACTTGAGACGGTGTCCGCTTGAAAATCATCTCATCTGCTGGCGTATTGTCATTGTAATACTGGAAAATATCATCCTTATTAACAAAGGTAATTTCCATTGGCAGATGGTTGAGAATAAGATTAGCCTGCTCGACTGAGAGATAGCCATTACCAAAAGCCTGTTGGCTATGGCGGTCCAGCACTGCTTCCTTTTCCTTAGGTGTGAAGGTGATGGTAAACTGACCTTCTGGCGTATCGATAACCTTCTGAACTTGGCCTTCTACAGTTTCTGGCTGACTTGGTTCTTCTACACTTTTCTTCTCACCAAAGCTTTTACGTTCAGGTACCCATTTCTCAGACGGACGGATAATGGCATAGCCATAGGCATCGCTCTCCTCTGCAATCTGAAGCCAGTCATCCTGAGTGAAGGACTCAAGGAGAATCATGAGAAGGATAGATTCTTCCTTGAAAATCATACTTTCAAACTCTGTCGCAAAAGCCTCAAAATCCGCCTTTACAGTGCTAATTGGTATCTCTGGTAAGGATTTGACTGTCTCCATTGCTGCTTGAAAGAGTTCCCTAATCTGATCATCAACTCCCCACATGACTTTGGGAGGTGAATCATGTCCATAACGTTCCATTATAGGAAAAAAGAGCTCTTCCTTGCGCTGGTAGTGGATATCAAATTGACCTACAAGTCCCATCTGCCGAACCAAACCCTTCCGCATCTCCGCCAGCATTTCCTCGTCGTCCACGGATTCATAAGTCGAGAGCAATCTACGGACCCGAATCAAGGCAGCACGGATAGCTAGATTTTCATCCTTAAAGACACGCACGGGATGACCTGGATGCTCTGTATCTTCAACTTCGACACCCTTAACAGCATTTTTAAAAAGATTAGCATGCACATCACAGAGTTCCATGACATCTTCAAAGGTCACGCCAGAGTCAGAGTTCATCAACTCGTGCTCCATGAGAGAAATCTCGATAGCTGATACACCAGTAAAGGTCGCATCAAAGCGCTCCTGAACGGACTCTGGAGAGGATCCATTATGCAATTCTAATAAAATATCCCGTAGGATATGAATACGTTCATCTGCCATTAGTCTATTCCAATCACTTCGTAACCATTTGCTTCAAGTGTACGCACAATCTTATCCATAGGAGTTCCCTCCAGCTTAGACCCCTGTTTGAGCGATACTTTTCGTCCGACTGTATTTCGCACCAAAGGATTTGCAAGAGGTTTAAAACCGAGTTCTACTAGGATATCTAAAACTTCTGGATGCTTGTCCACAACTTCCGCAACAGGAATAGATACATCAATGATATTGTCCATCATAACCTCCATCATATTCTATAACAGTTTTTTCTTTTTTATTATACCACAAGGGCAAAGATTAAAAAACTAGCAGTAGAAGACTTGCTAGTTTATTTCGTATAATTTCATTATTTCTAATTATATAGACTTTTCCTAGTAAAACCTCAAAGTCTTATCCTTACCATGATCATCAGAGAAGTTTGAAAAACCAATCTATGATCTTGAAAAGAATCTTATAGAACAGTAATTGGAAGGCGAAAGAGATTAGGAACCAGAGTATTTTTATCAGACCAACAATTGGTGTTATAAAAAGAAGAGTAAAGAACCTCCAAAAAGATTTCATTCTTTATCCTCCGGCTTCATCAACCAAGTAGCTGTATCCATAAGCTTATCTACGAGAAATAATTTCCCCAAACTAACGACTGTGTTTTCATCTTTTTTTATGGTTTCTGCAACTTTTAAAGCTTGCCTTGTTAGAAGATAATTACCATAGGTTTTGGCCAACATTTTTACGATACCCATGTCAATCTCCTTCTATAATTTCCACTTCTTTTCGGATAGTTTCTATATCTTCCTGATATTGTACTTCGTCATAATTAACCAATTTAGACAATTCCTTTTGCAGACTTTCTCCCATTGGCTTCATGGTCGCAAATGTTAAACCTCCCGAAATGACACCACCTAAAATCGGAATAAATTTTCCCATTCCTTTGGCTAGTCCTCCTTTTGTCAGATTAACCCCAAAAATTTTCAAAACTTTCTTCAAAATTGGATACCAAAGTGTCTTTGTTAAAGCTTTCTGAGGAACTGTTTTCATAACTTGCTTGGCAATCGCAACACCACCAGCACGAAGTAGAGCAGCAGTTCCATTCACTCCAAGCATTACACCAAGATAGAGCAAAAGTGTATTTTGAGCATCTTCACTCAACTCGTCACGAGAAGCCCAGAGATCATCGTATCCATAGATATAACCTAATTCTTGCGCTAATTTCAATGAAAAAGCATAAAACTGAGCTACATCTGCTGGTATAGTAACCGCCATGGCAAGCCCACCAGGTAATCCAGCTAAAACAGAGGTCCCACTTGCTAACAAGACATTATCTCTAATACAGGCATTGGCCACTCGATCTAAGGTTTCCTGAGGTAATAAAGCTGTCGGCCCTTCTTCCAATAATCTAGGAATATCCTTTGAAGCCACTTCCTTAGAGAATTTGTCCATTAAAAATTTTGACCGGTTCACTTTGACGACAGGAAGTTTTACTACCTGTTGCAACACTTGCATCGCCACATCTTCTTTAGCCATCTCTATCTCCATTTTTCATTCATATCAAGCTTTATCTTATCATATTTATGGAATAAATGATATTTTAAAGATTTATTTTATTTTCTTGATTTCTACTCATCTAATCTGACTAGACAATGACCTACTTATAGACACACAAAAAAAGAGGGTTGCCCCTCCTTCTTCTTAATTCTTATCCAGATTGCGTAGCATCTCGTCGATCTTATAAGTCCATAATTTCTTTTTTCTTTCGATCAAACTCTTCCTGAGATAATATATCTGCATCTAAAAGTGATTTGAGTTTAGTAAGAGCTTCGATTTGCTCATCAAAAGATAAACTTGGTTTAGTTGCTTTTTCATCTAACTGTTGTGCCATATTCATACCAAAAATCATCCCCGCACCATCTCCTAGCCCATGTTGTTCGATCCCTGATGCGACTTTTTGTTGTGCAGCAATATTAGAAGCTTTCTGCGATACATCATCAAAAGCCTTTAAATTCATCTTATTTGATGAAAAGTTCTTAACTAATTCCTTAGATTCTGGTGAGAATTCTATATTAGCAATTGCAATTTTTATAATCTCAAACCCAAAACGATCTTTCCAAGTACCAGCATACTGTTCATCATTCGATACTTGTTTTGCAAGTACTGATGCTTGTGATGGTAGTTGTGAGATACGATAAGTTGTTGATAACGAATTAAGGGCAACGGTAAAGGATTGAAGAAATTCCGTGACTATCTGAGCCCTTGCTTGAGCACTATCAAAGCTATAGTAGGTCACATTTGCAGGAAGGAAATTTTTTACAAACTTGATAGCGTCCGTAATTTGAATAGAAAAAGTTCCAAAAGCACGCACTTCTAAGTCTGTTCCATAAAACAAGTCGTTATACATAACCGGACCACGAGTACCAAACCTAATATCGCGAATTTCTCTCAAATTGACAAAACAAATCTGTTTTTGCTGATCACTTTGTCCGCCAAATCCAACACGATTAACAACATTATCAAACAGTGATTTTTTTAGCCCATCACCATTAAAAACACTACTCTCCCCATTTTGATATTCATATCCACCTGGTTCAGTGATAATTTCTTCTATTCCAGACTGACTAAAAATAAAAGCAGCAGTATTTTCAGGAATAAATATCTTAGACCCATTTGAAATGACACCTATAGACCCTTGACTATTAACTCCTCTACCATTATTACTGACTTGAAGAACTCCTGGACTTACAGCTGTATGTTCATCAAAATCCTGAACTGTAATAATCTCCTTCCATTGATCTGCAAAAGTACCACTAATTGAATCTGTAAATGCTTTAATTATTCCCATATTTCATCTCCTACAAGGTCTGTTCCATATCACAAAAACTACATTTGACAGTTTGTTTTACGGTTCCAGACAGAGGAGCTCCACAAAAACTGCATTTAGTAGATAGTTTCTCTGGTTCTGCATCCTTAATACCAAGCCCTGCTTTGAAAGTGTCAAACGTATCTTTTAGAGTCTCGGCCAAAATTTCTACACCAAATAAGCTATTATCACCCAAGGTTGCAAAGTTGCTTGTATCACCAGAGATTAATTTAATAATATTCGTTGCCCACTTTTCAGTATCCTTAGTATTAGAGAATGAGAAGATAACTTGTCCACCATTATAATAGATTTCTAATCGTTTCATACCATTGGATTTCGTAACTGAAACTTGTGGTTTCCCCTCAAAAACCTTAATTTGGTTAATTGGTATAGTAGTTTGATCTTTTTTTCCTCCAAAAATACCTTTTTTAATATGTATTAAGTGTAGATTTGTTAAAATTAATTCATCTGTAGACAAACCATTTTTCCCAAAACTCACATGATCACTATTCATAACCATGTATTCATGAGGTAACAATTGATAGTCCATCCCGAACTCCATTCTTCTTATTAAAGGCTAGCTTTCCACTGTTCTACTTGATCGTGTAGAGAATCACGATATTCCTTTAAAAACTGAATTATTTCCTCTTTTCCTTGAATAGGTGCTTTCTTCAATGGACCATATTGTTTTTTCTGTTCTTCCATTTCTTTTTTAGTACTATCTTTTAATTCTTGGATAGAAGCACTATCTTCTAAAACAGTTCCCTTAAAGGCTTCATCTGCTTCGGTATAGTAATTATTGACAATTTTCTCATACATAGTCAAATAATCTTCATAAGTTTTGATAGATTCAATTGTCTCATCACTGACATCTTGTGGATTAAAGTCACTAGAACATAATTTATCTTTTGCTTTATCTAAAAATCCTTTTTTCCCAGAACTTTCTGTTTTACTATCAGTAGATGAATTACTTGTTTTTTCAGACAGAGAACTACAAGCAACTAGAGTAGAAACAGACAGACATAATAAGGCTAAACGACAAACTTTTTTTACATTATTCATTAATAGAATCTCCTTTTATTTATGAGATTATCATATCATATTTCCTAAAAAAAAAGCATTTTCTGATAAGCAAACATTTTATAAATACAGAATCCCATTTTTAAAAGAATATTTTTCCATTTTAAATTCCAGCTATTTTCCACACAAAAAAGAGGGTTGCCCCTCTTTCTGCTTAATTTTTATCCAGATTGCGTAGCATCTCGTCAATCTTGTTTCCATATTCGATGGATTCGTCTTTGACGAAAGTTAAGTCTGGAATTTTGTACAATTTCAAATTGCGACCAAGCTCACGTTTGATGGTTCCGGTTGCTTTTTCAAGCCCGACTTGAGCTTTTTGATTATCTGAGGCAAGATTACTCAAAATAGTGTAGTAAACCTTAGCCATTGATAAATCACCTAGCATCTGAACATCAGTGATAGTCACACCTTGGACACGCGGATCACGGACTTTCTTTTGCAAAATCTCATTGACTTCGCGCTTGATTTCCATGCCCACACGATCCGTACGGAAATGATTTGCCATGCTTTTTCCTTTCTCTCAATTGAACCAAAAGCTAGGCCAGTAGACCTAGCTTTGTCAAGTAGATAGAGGAACTAGAGCCATTTGAATCTAGGAAACAAGCCATAGATAGAACTAAGGGTTCATCAAGGCGTTGTTGACGACGAGTCAAATCGGCTATCGTTTCTCTATTATCTCTTGATTTCTTCCATGATGTAGGCCTCAATCACATCATCCATCTTGATATCATTGTAGCCATCAATCATGAGACCACCTTCACGGCCGTTTGTAACTTCTTTGACGTCATCTTTATAGTGTTTCAAGCTAGCTAGAGCACCATCGTAAATAACGACACCGTCACGGATGACACGGACTTTAGAGTCACGGGTAACTTTACCGCTGGTAACCATGAATCCTCCGATTGTTCCCACTTTAGATACCTTGAAGGTTTCGCGGATGATCGCTTCACCGATAACTTTTTCTTTAAATTCTGGGTCAAGCATCCCTTTCATGGCTTCTTCCATCTCTTCAATAACCTTGTAGATGATGCTGTGGAGACGGATTTCTACATCGTCAGCTTCTGCTTGTTGACGAGCTTGTGGTGTTGGGCGTACATTGAAACCAACAATAAAGGCATTTGAAGCTTCCGCAAGGGTCACGTCAGATTCGTTGATGGCACCGACAGCTGCATGGACGATGGTAACTTTCACGCCCTCAACATCAATTTTTTGAAGTGAGGCAGAGAGTGCTTCAACAGAACCTTGTACGTCTGCCTTGATAATGACGTTAACAGACTTGAGTTCACCAGCTTTAAGAGTATCAAAGAGGTTTTCAAGGCTGACACGTTGTGTAGCTTGACGTTGCTTCATAAGAGCACGTTTAGCACGTTCTTCACCAGCTGCACGAGCAGATTTTTCATCTTCGTAAACGGCAAAGTGGTCACCGGCCATTGGCGCTTCGTTCAAACCAGTGATCGATACTGGTGTTGATGGGCCTGCAACCTTCACACGACGTCCAAGGTCGTTAGTCATGGCACGGACACGTCCGAAAGTATTTCCGACAACGATTGGATCTTGAACATTCAAAGTACCTTGTTGAACAAGAAGGGTTGCGACCGCACCTTTTCCTTTATCCAAACGAGCTTCGATAACAGTACCGATGGCACGAACCGTTGGGTCAGCTTTGAGCTCTTGAATTTCAGCCACAAGTAGAACAGTTTCCAAGAGTTCATCGATATTTTGGTTGAACTTAGCTGAGATTTCTACGAACTCAGAATCTCCACCCCAAGCTGTTGACATAACACCATGTTCAGCCAATTCACCGATCACACGTTCTGGGTTGGCACCTGGTTTATCGATTTTGTTGATAGCTACGATGATTGGAACATTAGCCGCTTTTGAGTGATTGATGGCTTCGATAGTCTGAGGCATTACCCCGTCATCTGCCGCTACGACCAAGATGGTAATATCGGTAACAGAAGCACCACGCGCACGCATAGAAGTAAAGGCCGCGTGTCCTGGTGTATCAAGGAAGGTAATCTTCTTACCATTTTCTTCAATCTGATAAGCACCGATATGCTGAGTGATACCACCGGCTTCTCCCGTAGCAACACGAGAATTACGAAGGGTATCCAAAAGGGTTGTTTTACCATGGTCAACGTGTCCCATGATCGTTACAACTGGTGGACGCTCTACGAGTTCATCTTCATTGAGATAACCCTCTTCAGCAAAGAAACGTTCGATATCAGCATTGTCCACTTCAACCTTTTGTTTAGCTTCAATACCGTAATCTACCATGAGGAGTTCGATTGTTTCACCGTCCAAGGACTGGTTTTGTGTCGCCATCACACCCATCATGAAGAGTTTCTTAACAATCTCAGCTGGTTCGCGTTTGATACGTTTTGCGATTTCCGCAACGGTCATACCATCTGTATATTCAAATTCTGTTGGCAATTCATGGAACTTACGCTCTGTAACAGGTTTTGGTGCCTGATTACGGTTATTTTTGTTATTGCCTTTTTTATTCTTTTTGTTATTGTTCCAGTTACTATTTCTTTGATTTCTCACTTGATTTTGACTACTTCGATTCTTTTGTTGTTTTCTAGGACCATCTTCTTCGTGATCGTAATCATCACGATCTTTGTCTGGTCGGGCTTGTTTCTTACGACGTGTATCCACTACAGGTTCTTTAGCTGCAGGAGCTACTTCAACTACTGGTTGAACTGGCTGCGCTTGTTCAGCTAACTTAGCGGCTTCTTCAAAGATTTCCTCAGGTTCCTTGCGTTTGTTTGCTTGAGCCAAGGCTTCTTTGGCAGCTTGAGACTGCTTGAAGCGTTCCTCACTTGAACGAGCATATTCTGCATTTTGCTCTGCTTTTAGAGCAGCTGCACGGGCTTTAAAGTCAATGCGTGGTCCAGCCTGATTTGGACGTTTGTCCTCTTGCTGACGACGATCATTCCCACGATTTTGCTGACCTTGTTGTTTTTTACCTTGATCATTGAATCGACGGTTGTCACGATTGCCTTGACCTTGTTTACCACCATTACGGTTATCATTTTTTTGACGATTCCCATTTTGTTGATGGTCACGGTTATTACCCTTATTTTGCTTGCGTCGTTCAGCTTGCTCTTTTGCACGTGCTTCACGCTCAGCCTTAAAGTTTCGACTCTGCGGTTTTGCTGGTGCCACTTTTTCTTCTTTAGGGGCAACAGTTGCTGCTGGTTTTGCCTCTTCCATAGTGACAACTGGCTTTGGAGCCACAGGTTTCGATTCTACCTTTGGAGCAGGAGCAGGTTTAAAACTTGCTACGATTTTTGAAGCAGCTGCTTCCTCCACACTTGATGAGTGGCTTTTTACATCCAAGCCCAACTCTTTTGCACGCGCTACAACTTCTTTACTTTCTTTTCCAAGTTCTTTTGCGATTTCGTACAATCTTTTCTTAGACAAATCATGTCCTCCTCTTCTATTTCATAAGAGACCTCATTTTCTTTGTAAATCCAGCATCTGTCACAGCCAAAACTTTTCTTGATTTTCCGACTGCTATGCTTAATTCCAGTGTTGAAAACACGGTAATAACTTCTACTTGATAATAATGACTTTTATCCTGAATCTTCTTGGCCAGGTTGGGACCAGCATCATGGGCGAGAAATACCAGCTTTACTTTCTGGTCTTGAATGGCCTTGACCACCATTTCTTCACCCGAGATGATTTTCCCTGCTCTCTGAGCAAGACCCAAGAGATTGGCAATTTTTTGCTTATTCAAGTCCTAACTCTCTTCTTTTCACTTTGTGATCAACATAGGCAATCAACTCGTCATAAAAGCTTTCTTCAACTTCCATACTAAAGCTACGGTTAAAGACTTTTTTCTTTTTGGCCTCAAGGGCTTCTGCATTGTCTAGCTTGATATAAGCACCACGACCATTAGCCTTGCCTGTCGGGTCGATAAAGACCTGTCCCTCTTTGTTCTTGACAATACGGAGCAAGTCACGCTTATCAATCACTTCATTGGACACAACAGACTTACGCAAAGGGATTTTTCTAGTTTTCATCCTTCCCTCCTCTGATCAGCTTTTATTCTTCGACCAATTCGTCTGTTTCTACCTGGTCAGCTTGTTCTGCTGCTTCCATGGCTTCAAACTCACTTGCAGACTTGATATCGATACGGTAGCCAGTCAAGTGAGCTGCCAAACGAACGTTTTGTCCACGACGACCAATCGCAAGAGAAAGCTTGTTATCTGGCACAACGACCAAGGCACGTTTGCTGTCGTTTTCATCAAAGATAACTTGGTCAACTTCTGCAGGAGCGATAGCGTTGTAGATAAATTCAGCTGGATCTGCTACCCATTCGATAACGTCGATGTTTTCTTCGATTGGGACCATACGATCGCTCTTGGCATCGTAGCGAGCTGGGTGGAATTTGCTAGTAATTTTCTTGATGTTAGCACCACCACGTCCAACGATTGTTCCGATCGCATCCACGTTAGGATTGTGACTACGAACAGCAACCTTGGTACGGTCACCTGCTTCACGGGCTACACTCATGATTTCAACAGTTCCGTCATAGACTTCTGGAATTTCTTGTTCCATCAAGCGTTTGATCATTTCTGGATGGCTACGGCTTACAAAGACATTCACTCCACGAGGATTGTCTTCAACCTTGTAGACATAAACTTCGATACGATCGTGAGAAGCAAAGACTTCTCCAGGAATTTGGTCTTGTTTTGACAATTGAGCTTCGATGCTGCCAAGGTTGACATAGATAAAGCGATTGTCGAAGCGCTCCACTGTACCTGACATGATTTCTTGCTCATGCTCTTTGTAGGTGTTGTAGGTGATAGCACGTGTTTGCTTGCGCATTTTTTCCATGATGGTTTGTTTTGCAGACTGGGCTGCTACACGACCAAACTCACCTGGTGCTTCTTCAAATTTAATCTTGTCCCCAAGCTCGTAAGCTGAGTTAATGGCAAGAGCATCTTTCAAGCTGATTTCCAAACGGCTATCAAATACTTCATCAACAACTTCACGAACAGTATAAACTGTAAAGTCACCTGTCTTTTCGTTGAAATCAATGGCTACACTATCAGACTGCCCATAGCGTCTGCGATAGGCTGAACGAAGTGATTCTACCACTGCATCAATGATGTCTTCTTTTTTGATTCCCTTGTCTTCTTCCAAAATGCGGAAGGCCTCTAGCATTTCTTTACTCATCTTCTATTCACTTTTGAATCTTCAAAAGCTTCCTTTCTTTTACTATAATTTTACTGCTAAACGTGCTTTTGATACCAAACTGTATGGGATTTGGACTGTTTTCTTACGAGTCTTGTCCATATACTCCATAGTCAACTCATCCTCTTCAAAGGCTAGCAAGGTTCCTTCAAAGACCTTTTGCTTATCGATGGCTTGGTAAAGTCCAACATGGATGTATTTCCCAACTGCTCCAGCGACTGCTTCCTTGGTTTTCAAAGGACGCTCCAAGCCTGGACTGGTGATTTCTAGGAAATATTGTTCTGGGAAGGGATCTGGCTTGATAGTATCTAGGACAGGACTGATAATCTCTGTCAAGTCCGCTGTGTCGTTCAAGGTAATTCCCTCTGGTTTATCTACAAAAATACTAAGAATCATGTCACTGCCAATCTTTCCGTACTCGATATCCACGAGTTCAAAGGGAGCTTCAATGACAGGTTCTACGACTTCTCTGACTAATTCTACGATAGTTGCGATTGCGTCCACCTCCTCATAAGCAAGAGGCGAAGATATTTCCCCGCCTCACTTTCTCATATTCTTACTTACAGTATAACACTTTTGACTACTTATGTAAAGTATAAGCACTCAGAAGGCTTGATTTTAAGCTTTTTCTTAAAATTCTGCCTCAACTCGGTAGATAACTTGACCCTTACTTGAGAATTTTTGTTCATATTCTGTCATGACATTGCCTTCAAAGTCGCTGGCGTGCAAATCTAACCAAACGCCATTGAGCTTCATGCCATATTGAGAAAAACTCACTAGGCTATATTCAAACAAGCCACGGTTATCTGTCTTGAAATGAATCTCACCGTGTTCAGGCAAGATACGCTTGAAGGTATCCAAGAAACTCTTATAAGTTAGACGACGCTTTTCATGACGCTTTTTAGGCCACGGATCTGAAAAGTTTAAGTACAGGCGATCAATCTCAGCATCTTCAAAGTAGTCGGTCAAATCAGAACCATCAACCCACAACAACTTAATATTGGGTACAGCGACTTCCAAAACCTTGTCCAAGGCATAACTCAAAACAGACTTTTGAATATCAATCCCGATATAGTTGATATTAGGGTTTTGCTTGGCCATACCTGACACAAAGGCTCCCTTACCACTACCAACCTCAACATGGATAGGATTGTCATTTCCAAAGAGGTCTCGCCATTTTCCTTTGGCTTCTAAAGGATTTAAGACAACATACTGAGGATTAGCCTCTAGTAATTCTGTTGCCCCTTTACGATTTCTAACTCTCATCTCTTCTTTCCATACTTGTCACGGAAGATACGCAAGGCATAGATCTCCCGATTGACATTTTCTAGATCTTCATTTGTATAATATTTGGCAATCTGGCTCAAGAAGGATAACTGAGCATACCAAAATAGTTTGTTGATGACTGTTTGGTTGTATTTGTAACCGTAATAAGTCAACCACTCTTTCCACTGATAGTCTGGAATATAGTGACATAGCATATGCGCTACATCAAACATGCGATCCGTTAAACGAACGGAATCCCAATCCACTAAATAAACAAGACCGCTCTCTGTCTCAATCCAATTACTATGTCGTACATCTCCATGAACGATCGTTGCATAATCTTCCCTAAAGTTTGGCAAGCTTCCTCGCAAATCCTCTACTACCATTCTTAGATATTGATTGTTCTTCAAGGATTCTGGAGCATCTTTTAACCAAGCCTGAAGTAAGTCTAAAGGTGTTTCTAAAGAATAGCCCAAACGAGTCAATTGCGTCATCAAAGGACGCGAACGATGCAAGCGACTCAAAATATTGATAATCTGCTTGCGATTCATATCATAAGGGGTCAAAATTTTACCATTCAACCATTCTTGGGCACACATATCACGCCCATCCGATAAACGGCGAGTCCATAATAATTGAGGAGCGATTTGTTCCTTGGCTAAACCAGGTAGGATTGGAGAGGTGTTCATTTTAATAAAGACGCGCTTCCCATCAGGGTAGCTTCCCATATAAGCTTTTCCGCTTTTCCCAGGTATAGGGGTCAGCGTTAGCTCAATATCACCCAAGTCCATTTCTTTCCTCCGTATAAAGTTTCCTTACTATTCTACTAGTTTTTAGCCTATTCGTCAACCAGTCCAGACCTGATTCTCAAATAAAAGCCCTTTATCCAACCTTGTTAAAAGAAAAAGGCAAGCAGAGAGATCTGCCTAGCCTTGGTCATTCAATTTTTTTAGCAGAAAATTGTAAGGAAAAAATCTATGCTTAATCTGATAATTCAAGCTTTTAACTGGTTCTCATCATGCAAATACCCTATGCAAAAAAGTCATGATAAATGGTAAGTTTGCGATGATATTATTAACAATATGAATCGTGTAAGAAGGATAGATAGTCTTTGTATAGCGTGTCAAACCACCATATATACATCCAACTGCTGTATAAATCAGAAGGTCTAGCAGACTAGGAAAACTTGAAAAATGAGGTAAGGCGAACAAAACCGACGGAAATAGAATATCCAGTCCCCATCTTGAATTCTTAAAGAAGGCATGTTGAAGCAGTCCCCTACATACCAATTCTTCCATCAGAGGTCCTAGTACGATTAAGGTTAGGTAAACTCCGAACTCTGCAAAATTGGTCTCACTATAGGCAATAAATAAATTCCAACCTTCGTTTGTCCCCTGAACATGTTTAGCTGTCAGATAGTTAAAGCTTATAAGAACGACAGCTGCTAACATCGTCAGAACAGAATAACTCAACCACTTTTTCCTAGGGATACGAAAGAGATAAGCATGGCCCGACCTGATCAAAATCCAAACCATCAGGCCTATAAAGAGAAGACTGATGATGTTTCGAATCCAGATGACATTTCCTACCCAAGACGAGAACTCCCAATAATTTCTCCAAAATTGGGTTGTCCAAAACAATCCGAAAAACAAAAATAAATAAGAAAGGACTGCACTTGTTTTAAAAAGAATAGAATATTTTTTCATAGAAGCTCCTTCATAGCTTTGCTATCGTAACTGCCACCAATTATCATTTAATCCTCCATCATTCAGTCTCGGTAGTTCTCACTGAACCTTTGACAAGCCAATACATTTATCCTTGTGTACTTTTGTTGCTGTTAAAAACTTTATATTTTTCATCATCTAGGCAGTCAATTCTTTTCAAAATGATAGACCATCATCTTTTTTATACCTAGTCATTTTATAAAACTTGATAATCTCGATGAAAAGTTGCGGCAGATACCACTTTATGATTTGTAAGGTCAAGATAATCTCCTGGATAGCCAAGGACATACATACTATAACCAGCAAAACCTCCTCCTGCCGTTCCAACTAGGCCAATTTTGAGATTGGTTACAAGAGAAGACTGAAGTCCTGCCATTAAAATTCGAACATGATTGTCCAACCAGACAATGTAGTTCTTTTGCAAGGCATCTTCTACCCAACTTGGTTTCAGTGTATCTTTACCAATTTCCCAAACTTCTACTATTTGATTTTTATATTTTGCTTGCATTTTTTTACAATTCTTTTATAACTCTTATAGCTTTTTTTATACTCAATGAAAATCAAAGAGCAAACTAGGAAGCGAACCGCAGGTTGCTCAAAACATGCTTTTGAGGTTGTAGATGAAACTGACGAAGTCAGTAACCATATATACGGCAAGGAGAAGCTGACGTGGTTTGAAGAGATTTTCGAAGAGTATTAGTTCTTCTTACCCGGTCTATGTTTTACCAGACTATAAATCGTAACAGGAGTGCTCACCAGTACAAGAACATTTCTCCAGAGTTCAGTCGAAATCATGAGGACTCTTATACAAAGAACAAGCGATATCAATATTACTACAACTCGGGCAAAGCAATCTAAAAAATACACATATTTTGTCATACGATTCCTCCATCTATTGATTTCACATCTACCAGGTCAGTTTTCTAGTCATTATAACTCTAACTGACCATTCTATATATTCTGTAATAAATTTAAGCACTGTCACCTACTAGAAGAATGATAAACAATTGTAACACATATGGACTAAAATAGACACCGATAGATTTTGACTCTTTTTATAAGCAAAGCCCAGCACCAAACCTCCAAATAGATAATAGATAAACGAAGGAAAATCATAAGGGGCATGCAGGAAAGAGAAGAGAGAGGCAGTCAGTACAAGCCCCAGCCAAGAATTGTCAAAAACCGCACCTTGAAGGATACCTCTGAAAATAAATTCCTCCAAGATAGGTCCAAAAACCGTCGCGCTTGCAATAAAGGATAAGGAAATTCCTGTACTAGCAGCTTCAAGGTGTTGATATCCTGCACCAGAAGAAACTGTAAAAAAACTATGATAGCCTATATTTACCAGCACGCAAAGAAGAAAGCTTCCAATAAAAAGTAGAACTTCTTTTTTCGTCAAACTTCTAAGCGAAATCATATCAAACCACTTCGCATAGGCAACACTCAGTGAAATCAAGAAAGTCTTTGCGATAATAAATAGGTGCTCGTTTTGAAAATAATTCCCTTGATTGATGGTATAGCCTACTGTAGTAACTATTATAAAGGCTAAAAATCCAACAAACACAGCATGACATTTATTAAAAATGGTCATAAACACAACCTCTTTCCTATAGAGTTATCAAAATAAGGATGCAAGAATTTTTATTTATGAACTCTTTGTTTCCACTTGATCATACCTGAAGTAATTAAGAGTGCAATAGCTATACGCAATAGATTGTAACTTTCTTCTTCTCCTGTATTAGGTAGTAATTGTTTGCTCAAATGAATGGTTTGGGAGGCAGAATCATTCCCCTTAACCTCGGATAAAGGAGTTTGTAACTTCTCCGTATTTTCAGGGATTAGCTCAGATGTCTCTCCTAGATTCTTCTTATCTATCATTACCAAATCTTCAGGCTGAACAGTTATAGTGTTAGAAGGAGGAATATTATTCTTCAATGGTTCTCTGCTATCACTGTTATTAGTCAAATTTTCCTTTGAATTCTCCACCTCTCCTGTTTTATCATCACGGACACTTTCTGTTACTGTTTCCTCAGAAGCTGCTACTGTTTCCTTTTGCTTAGGTGAGTTTCTCGAGTACATATAATCATAAACCTGTTGTGCAGTTGCTCCGCCACCAACCCATCCAGATATCGGACGTCCATTTCTTAAATACAAAATTGTTGGTGTTCCTGGAATACCGACTTTTTTAAATAGAAACTCTCTCGCTTCCCCGTCAAAATCTTTACCATCCAAATCATAATATTCTAACTTCTTTTCAATTAAGTTATTAAATTCTTTCAATTCAGGAGAAAATTGACGACAATGAGAACAAGTTTTTCTACCAAAATATATAGTATGTTCCAATTGATCCTCTGTAAAAGATTGACGAACGGCTTCAATATCTATCTTTTTAAATTCCGCAACATTCTGCTCATACTCTTCGGGAGTTACAACGGAAGGTTTATGCTCAACATTTTCCGTACCCGATTGCAGATCTGGTGCCACAACAGAACTATCATTAGGCTGGATAGAGGAAGAAGTAGTCTGTTCTTCTGCATATGCAACACCTGTAGTAATAGATGCAAATACAAGTGGTACAAGTAATAGTGATTTTATCTTTTGTTTCTTCATAAGAATACTCCTTTACATTTGATATATTTATCTTACCTTATTTAAGATTACAAATTCATCTAAATCTTAAATGGTCATCAAAACATCTTGAATTGCAAAAACTTCATTAAAAAAGGTAAGCATTTTGAAAACACTTACCCTTTTATACTTTATTAACCTCTACTTTTTATAATACTTCAACCCCCAAATGAGCAAAAGCATGATAATCAAGCATAGAACCACACCAATATAGGCGATTATTTGTTGGTAGGCTTCTGCTGCTGTGATACCTCTATACAGACAAATAATAGACATAAAGCCTGTCAAGCCGATGAACATGAGTTGATTGGTTCTAGGACTAACCAAATCATCATCTTCAAACTCTCTTATCCTCATTTCCCTAGTGAGATAAACAGTAGCCAAAATAGAAGCCAAGTTAATAACTACTAAAAGAAATTGGAAAACTACGGAAAAATTTAAAAACTGACGAGATAGAAATAGATAAGTAGAAACAACCAAAGGTATCTGTCCGAACAACAACCTCACTAAGAAAACATTGCGTTTTGTTGCAAATATTTTTTTCATTACTATCTCCTTTCCCATGCTAACAGGTAAGCGCACCGCCAATTCCACCTAGTACAGCACCAATTGCACCTGTTCCTATAGCGTATGGCCCAAGTAGAAATGTTGAGCCATAAGTTGTAGCGTAGCCTTCCATCGCACCGTATGCAACCCCCGCTGCACAGCTAATTGTTCTTCCCCAATCAATATCTCCACCTTCAACGCAAGCAAGCATATCAGCATCCATAATCTCAAATTGTGACATCATTTTTGTATTCATGACAAATACTCCTTTTTATTTTTAATTTTTGTCTTGTTGCAACTTTGACAAGTTTAGTATAACATTGTTTTTTTAAATTTTTCACCCGAATCTTGAATTGTCATCGAAACATCTTGAATTGCAAAAACTTCATTATAAAAGGGTAAGTATTTCGAAAACACTTACCCCTTTATACTTCATTATGTGACTTTCAGTCTGTCTCGCACCTCACGGAGCGAGACAAAAAAACACCCGCTATGTAGGTGCGCGTCGAAGGTTATACCCCAAAAACTCCAAATGCGATACAATAAAGGTGTTCAAGCCAATTGTAAAGCGAAAGGAGAAAACCATGGTACAAAAGTCTCATAGTTTATCACACACAAAGTGGCACTGTAAGTATCACATTGTGTTCACCCCTAAGTATAGACGAAAAGTGATCTATAATCAATATCGAAGTAGTTTGGGAGAAATATTCCATAGATTATGTAATTATAAAGGTGTTGAGATTATCGAGGGTCACTTAATGCCAGACCATGTACATATGTTAGTCAGTAATCCACCGAGTATAAGTGTTTCAAGTTTCATGGGGTATTAAAAGATAAAAGTGCACTCATGATGTATGACAAACACGCTAATCTCAAGTACAAGTTTGGGAATCATCATTTTTGAGCGGAAGGTTATTATGTGAGTACGGTTGGACTCAATGAAGCCACAATTAAGAAATATATTCAAGATTAAAGAAATTATCCAGTGAATGATTTCTTCACGAGTATGAAAATTTGAGAACGAGTAAAGCATGATATAGCACTAGATAAATTGAGTGTAAAAGAATATGAGGATCCCTTTAGGGATAGTGGTAAGTAATACCTAAGCCTCTTTAAGAGGCAAGTGACGAGTCAGGAGCAATAGGGCTTGAACAACGTGAAAGCCAGCGTCTTTAGGCGCTGGCTGGTAATTTGGGCTTATAGCCCTGGTACAAACCACCCGTTTAACGGGTGGTTATGATTAAGCTCTACTTTTTATAATACTTCAAGCCCCAAATGAGTAAAAGCATAATAATCAAGCAGAGAATAGCTCCAATATAGGCGATTAGTTGTTGGTAGGATTCTACTGCTGTGATACCTCTATACAAACAGATAATAGTCATAAAACATGTCAATCCTACGAACATTAGTTGATTGGCTCTAGGACTTACCAAATCATCATCTTCAAACTTTCTCACTCTCATTTCTCTAGTGAGGTAAACAATCACCAAAATAGAAGCCAAGTTAACAACCACTAAAAGCAATTGAAAAACTAAGGAAAAATGTAAAAACTGACGAGAGAGAAATAAATAAGTAGAGATCAGTACAGGCAACTGACCTGGGAACAATCTCGTTAGAAATATGTTGCGTTTTTTAGCAAATATTTTTTTCAATGATATCTCCATTATAATTAAATGATATCTAATCATTTTCTAAAATTTGATAACTTTTGTGAAATGTTTTAGCAGAAACAACTCTATGATTTGTAATATCTAGATAATCACCTGGATAACCAAGAACATACATACCATAACCAGCGAATCCTGTTCCAACTAGACCAAACTTGATATTAGTTGTGAGAGAAGTATTAAGAGCCGCCATAAGAATGCGCACATGATTATCCAACCAAACCATATAATTTTTTTGAAAAGCTTCTTCTACCCAACTTGGTTTAGGGGTTGCTTGACCAATTTCCCAAACATCAACAATTTGATTCCCATGTTTTGCCTTCATAGCTTCAATCCTTTTTTTAAATACCATTACATGAGTTTGGAGTTCCCCCTATACCATAAGGACTACATGGTTTCGAAGGATGTCTAATAGGCCACTTACCATTTAATTGATCCAAAGTTGGAGACGGTGCTAGTCCACCCAATAAACCAGAAAGCATATCTCCGAAACCTCCTTCAACTTTCGCAAGCATTTCAGTATCCATGACCTCTAATTGTAACATCATTTTTGTATTCATGATGAATACTTCTTTTTTTATTTTCAATTTTTTACCAAAGTCTTAAATTCAATAAACAAATAGAATTATTTTTAATAATATATTTTTGATTTTCTTAACAAAGTATAGACGTCTACTATCTTCTTAAAAGTAGCAGTACTTATTTTTAAGTCTAAGATTTCAATAATCCTGAGTATCTAAAATATCTTAATTTTCACTGCTCTCCTTGCAATAAAAAGTTTTACTATATTATTTATTATCTTGCAGAAAAAATATTAGTAAATTAATCGTTTGTAGTTAAGTTTTTTTATTTCCTACAAATCCATCAACTAAGCAAAACATCAACAATTATATAAACTATTGATAATATAATCAAAATTTTGCTAACTATCTTATTCTCATCATTCTTAGATAGCTTTGATATTTTGTAAGTAAGCAAATAAGACAGTAAATTAATAGCGATAATAATACTATATTTAAGAATCATAATCTTACAAATTCGAGTTATTCAGTATCCATAATCTCAAATTGTTCCATCATTTTTGTATTCATGATAAATACTCCTTGTTTATTTTTAATTTTTTTCCTGTTGCAACCATGATAAATTTAGTACAACACTGTTTTAATTTTCTCACTCAAATTCAGAGTTACAATAAAAATATTAGAAATACATAAACTATAATTAACATATCACCTATACTATATCCTAGTATCCATATCTAATATTAGATAATTCTCTTAATTTTTTTATCTGATTAGACTGAATTTCAGATAAATGTAGCGCATTTTCAATTAATACATTTGAAATTTCAATGTTCATTCGACTAAGGGTATAAGGAATCGATATACTTCCTTTCTTTAATTCACATTCGTAAGAAATCAATATATCTTTCAAAGGGAGGAGTTGAGAATCACATTTTATATTTTGAATAAGTTCTTCTAATATGATGATAGCTTCACGGCGTCTTTCAATCCCACCAGAAAACCACTTTAACCCTCTCATTATAGAGGTCCACCCGAATTCCAACCTGCATTCCCACCTGAAAATCCATTAACAATAGAATTAGTAAGAATTTTATTTATAGCTTCAGGCCAGTTTACCCAGCAACCTTTAGAGTTATCACAATATAAACCATTACCGTAATATATTGTTTTTCCTCCTACTTTACTCGCAAGCATCTCAGTATCCATAATCTCAAATTGTTCCATCGTTTTTGTATTCATGGTAAATACTCCTTGTTTATTTTTAATTTTTGTCCTGTTGCAACTTTGACAAGTTTAGTATATCACTGTTTATTAAATTTTTTCATCCAAATCTTGAATTGTCATCGAAACGTCTTGAATTACTCAAAGAGCACCATCTTCCCAATCAACTAATCATGACCACCCGTCAAACGGGTGGTTTGTCCCAGGGCTATAAGCCCAAATTACCAGCCAGCGCCTAAAGACGCTGGCTTTCACGTTGTTCAAGCCTTATTGCTCTTGACTCGTCACTTGCCTCTTAAAGAGGCTTTAGTATTACTTACCACTATCCCTAAAGGGATCCTCATATTCTTTTACACTCAATTTATCTAGTGCTATATCATGTTTTACTCGTTCTCAAATTTTCATACTCGTGAAGAAATCATCCACTGGATAATTTCTTTAATCTTGAATATATTTCTTAATTGTGGCTTCATTAAGCCCTACTGTACTCACATAATAACCTTCCGCCCAGAAATGCCGATTCCCAAACTTATACTTGAGGTTGGCGTGTTTGTCAAACATCATGAGTGCACTTTTACCTTTTAAATAACCCATGAAACTTGAAACACTTATCCTTGGTGGAATACTTACTAACATATGTACATGATCAGGCATTAAGTGTCCTTCGATAATCTCAACACCTTTATAACTACATAATCTGTGGAATATTTCTCCCAAACTACTTCGATATTGATTATAAATGATTTTTCGTCTATACTTAGGGGTGAACCCAATGTGATATTTACACATCCACTTTGTGTGTGATAAACTATGTGCCTTTTGTGCCATATTTTTCTCCTTTCGCTTTACAATTGGCTTGAACACCTTTATTGTATCGCGTTTGGAGTTTTTTTGGTATAACCTTCGACGCGCACCCGCATAGCGGGTGGTTTATTTGTCTCGCACCTAACGGAGCGAGACGGACTGAAAGTCACATAATAAGAAGTGAATAATATTAAATTCCATTATTCACTTCTTAAAATCGATAATTATTTTTACCCAAATACCCTGTGTAAAAAAGTCAGCAAAAATGGTAATGTCGCTACAATATTATTAATCACATGCACAGCATAGGATAGATAAATGCTCTTTGTATAGCGGGTAAAACCAGCAAAGATGATGCCAAATGTTGCAAAGACGAAGATATCTAACAGACTAGGCAGGCTTGAAAAATGAGGGAGAGCAAATAAAATGGACGAAAAAAGCAAATCAAGACCAAATCTCGAATGCTTAAAGAAGGCGTGTTGAAGTAAACCCCTATAAATCAACTCTTCCATCAGTGGAGTCAGAAAAAACAAGGTTACATAGATACCTAGCTCAGCAAAGTTGGTCTCACTATAACCGATCAATACGACCCAACCTTCCGCAATTGACTGAACATGTTTAGCTGTCTGAACGTTAAAAGAGATCTGGAGTACTACCACTAATACTGTCAAAATCGAATACCAAAGCCATTTTTTTCTTGGAATGAGAAAGAGATAACCATGGCCTGTCTTAACCAGAATCCAAATCATGACTCCGCTAAATAGCAAACTCAAGATATTTTGAATCCAGACGAAATTGCCAATCTGGTAAGAAAATCGCCAATAGTTTTGGACAATAAGCGTCAGCTGAGAAAGACCAAATACGAAAAATAGGTAAGAAAAGACTGCACTCATTTTGAATAGAAGTTGATACTTTTTCATTTGAACTCTCCTTGGTAAACTCAAGACATCTCTAATATAAGCTATATTTTCCTAAATCCTTACTCCAAATCCTAAATGGTGCTTAAGATTTCCTAAATGGTTAAATAAGACAAGAAAAAAGCATAGATATCTATGCCCTTGTTTCAAAAAATCACTGCCTTCCCCAGATAAGCCTGAGGAAAACAGTGATTCAGTTTTTAGGAATTAGGAATGAATGTAAAGAGACGCATTTGACATTTTTATAATAAAAATCAAAAAACAAGGTATAATCTTTATTGAAAACAGCCATAAAGGTAATCACTTAAACACTAAGTAAGCCTTCCTACAAGCCATCCTTTACCTCCAATCTCTCTAAAACAAACCATTTTAATAACCAAAATCCGACAACATAGCCAGCACCAAAGAATATAGCTATAAAAGCTATCATGGGATTCAAGAAATAGAAGATCACAACGGACACAAAGGTTAGCACAAAAACATTGAAGGCAATGGTGTCAGAAGCCAAGACTAGAATATAGGGTGTCAACCAGTCTAAGGTTTTTGAATATGGGAAAAATAAGTGTTTATACATGATAAATTCCTATACAGTATAGAGAGTATAAACTCAAAGAAATACCTAGATTAATAACTCTCTATACTAAATCAATCCTCTAATGTGGCCATAAAACTGAAGCTGCTGCCCCACCAGCTGCGCAAATCAAATAAATCTGAGGAGTTGGGAAAGGGATTGTCTGCATACAAAGCGAAATCCCCTCAACTGCACCACCTACTCCACTTAAAAATGCATCTGCAAGTTGTTTATCACCAGCTGTTATCGTTGTTAGTTTTTCATCGGACAAAATGAAGAAATTATTGACTGATTGTTCCATTCTTTTCACACTTTCTTTATTAAATTAATTTGGCTAGTAGATAAAAGATAGATTAAGGCATTAAAGATAATGAAAATATGTCCGTAAAATAAAATCAACTTCGCATCCAAACCAAGATACAGTTTGACCATCACAAAGATAAGCAAAAGGATTTGAAACCATAACGTTTTTCCAAAAATAAATTTAAAGCGATTTCGAATTTCTACTTCCTTGATTTTTACCGTTACCCCTTTATTAGCAAGAAGGAAAACTCCTACTTCGAACAAGCCACTGTAGAGAATAATCCACCCAATCGATACATTAGAGATTTGCAAAAATGTCCCTAAAAGAATATCCAAAATACTAGTCAAGAAAATAACAAGAAATAATCTATATCTCATATAAATCTCCTCCTTACTACTATCTTTAAAAGTTTATCTTGCCCTCAAGGCTCCCCAAACTGCTGTACACAACTGTGCTCCTAACACCCCTCCAGCAAGAGTTCCCACAACTGGGATAACATTCCCCAGAACTGCACCTCCTATTGTACAAACTCCCAATGCTTGAATAACTTCTCCAGCCCCTACTTTATCTCCACCTTCAACGCTATCAAGCATTTCATTATCCATAACAGAAAATTGTTCCATCATTTTTGTATCCATCATTTTTGTATCCATGATGAATACCTCCATTTTATTTTTAATCTTTGTTCTGTTGCAACTTTGACAAGTTTAGTATATCATTGTTTTTTAAAATTTTTCATCCAAATCTTGAATTGTCATCGAAACGTCTTAAATTAGCTTTTTTATTTAAAACCACCTCTAAATTTTTTTAAAGATAATTTCTAATCACTTTTTTACCATTCAGGAAGTTTCAATGACTATTCAAGATTTCATAAAATATGAACTTATTTTTATGGCATAATATACCTATCCACTATATGAAAGGAATTGCCAATGACTTCTTATAAACGTACATTTGTTCCTCAAATAGATGCTAGAGACTGCGGTGTCGCTGCCTTAGCCTCGATTGCTAAATTCTATGGTTCAGATTTTTCTCTAGCTCACTTGAGAGAACTTGCAAAGACCAATAAGGAAGGGACAACTGCTCTTGGCATTGTAAAAGCCGCTGATGAAATGGGCTTTGAAACAAGACCTGTTCAAGCAGATAAAACGCTCTTTGACATGAGTGATGTCCCCTATCCATTTATCGTTCACGTTAACAAAGAAGGAAAACTCCAACATTACTATGTTGTCTATCAAACAAAGAAAGACTATCTGGTTATTGGTGATCCTGACCCTTCTGTAAAAATCACCAAAATGTCAAAAGAACGCTTTTTCTCTGAATGGACTGGAGTAGCTATTTTTATAGCTCCCAAACCCAGCTATCAACCCCATAAAGATAAAAAGAATGGTCTACTAAGCTTCCTTCCTCTGATTTTCAAACAAAAATCTCTCATTGCTTACATTGTTCTCTCAAGCTTATTGGTCACTATTATCAATATCGGTGGTTCTTATTATCTCCAAGGAATCTTGGATGAATACATTCCAAATCAGATGAAATCAACTTTAGGAATCATCTCAGTTGGTCTGGTTATAACCTATATCCTCCAGCAAGTCATGAGTTTCTCCCGAGATTATCTCCTAACTATTCTGAGTCAGAGATTAAGCATTGATGTGATTTTATCCTATATCCGCCATATTTTTGAACTTCCTATGTCTTTCTTTGCGACACGTCGTACAGGAGAAATCATTTCACGGTTCACAGATGCTAACTCTATTATAGATGCCTTGGCTTCTACCATTCTTTCTCTTTTTCTGGATGTTTCTATTCTGATTCTTGTAGGAGGCGTCTTACTGGCACAAAACTCTAATCTCTTCCTTCTTTCTCTTATTTCTATTCCTATATACATGTTCATCATCTTTTCTTTTATGAAGCCTTTCGAAAAAATGAACCATGATGTCATGCAAAGTAATTCTATGGTTAGCTCTGCCATCATTGAAGATATCAACGGGATTGAAACTATAAAGTCGCTCACGAGTGAAGAAAATCGCTATCAAAATATAGACAGCGAATTTGTAGATTATTTGGAAAAATCCTTTAAGCTCAGTAAATATTCTATTTTACAAACGAGTTTAAAGCAGGGAACAAAATTAGTTCTGAATATCCTTATCCTATGGTTTGGCGCTCAATTAGTCATGTCAAGTAAAATTTCTATCGGTCAGCTGATTACCTTTAACACACTTCTTTCTTACTTTACAACTCCTATGGAAAATATTATCAACCTCCAAACCAAACTCCAATCTGCGAAGGTCGCTAATAACCGTTTGAACGAAGTCTATCTAGTCGAATCTGAATTTCAAGTTCAAGAAAACCCTGTTCATTCACATTTTTTGATGGGCGATATTGAATTTGATGACCTTTCTTATAAGTATGGTTTTGGACGAGATACCTTAACAGATATTAATCTCACGATTAAACAAGGAGATAAGGTTAGCCTAGTTGGAGTTAGTGGTTCTGGTAAAACAACTTTAGCCAAAATGATTGTCAATTTCTTTGAACCCTACAAAGGACATATTTCCATCAATCATCAGGATATTAAAAACATTGATAAGAAAGTCTTGCGCCGTCATATTAATTACCTACCCCAACAAGCCTATATCTTTAATGGCTCTATCTTGGAAAATTTAACCTTGGGCGGTAATCATATGATTAGCCAAGAAGATATTCTAAGAGCTTGTGAATTAGCTGAAATCCGTCAAGACATTGAAAGAATGCCTATGGGCTATCAAACTCAGCTCTCTGATGGAGCTGGTCTATCAGGAGGACAAAAGCAACGAATCGCTCTCGCTCGTGCTCTTTTAACTAAAGCTCCTGTTTTAATACTAGATGAAGCTACTAGCGGTCTTGATGTCTTGACTGAGAAAAAAGTTATAGATAATCTTATGTCCCTCACTGATAAAACCATTCTCTTTGTAGCCCATCGTCTCAGTATAGCCGAACGAACCAACCGTGTCATTGTTCTTGACCAGGGGAAAATCATTGAAGTTGGTAGCCACCAAGAGTTAATGCAGGCGCAAGGTTTCTACCATCATCTGTTCAATAAATAAGGAGAATGTCATGAATCCTAATCTTTTTAGAAGCGTCGAGTTTTATCAGAGACGTTACCATAACTATGCGACAGTGTTAATTATACCTCTTTCATTACTACTTACTTTCATCTTGATTTTCTCCCTTGTTGCCACAAAAGAAATTACTGTCACTTCCCAAGGAGAAATCGCCCCTACAAGTGTCATTGCATCTATTCAGTCAACAAGTGATAATCCTATCCTTGCTAATCATTTAGTGGCAAATCAAGTAGTTGAAAAAGGGGACTTACTCATCAAATACTCTGAAACAATGGAAGAAAGTCAGAAAACTGCCTTAGAAACTCAATTACAAAGACTTGAGAAGCAAAAAGAAGGACTTGGAATTTTGAAACAAAGCTTAGAAAAAGCGACTGATCTTTTTTCTGGAGAGGATGAATTTGGCTACCATAATACCTTTATGAATTTTACTAAACAAGCTCATGATATTGAGCTAGGTATCTCAAAGACTAACACCGAAGTCTCAAATCAAGCTAATCTTGCCAATAGCAGTTCATCAGCTATTGAACAAGAAATCACAAAAGTTCAACAACAAATTGGCGAATACCAGGAGCTGAGAGATGCTATCGTAAATAAAAGGGCTCGCTTACCAACTGGCAATCCACATCAGTCAATTTTGAATCGTTATCTTGTAGCCTCTCAAGGACAAACACAAGGAACGGCAGATGAGCCATTTTTATCTCAAATTAATCAAAGTATTGCAGGTCTTGAATCATCTATCGCAAGCCTCAAAATTCAGCAAGCTGGGATTGGAAGTGTAGCAACTTATGACAATAGTTTAGAAACCAAAATTGATGTACTCCGCACTCAGTTTTTACAAACAGCTTCTCAGCAACAACTAACCGTGGAAAATCAATTAACAGAATTAAAAGTACAACTAGATCAAGCGACACAGCGCTTGGAAAATAATACCTTAACCGCTCCAAGTAAAGGTATCGTTCATCTGAACAGCGAATTTGAAGGTAAAAATAGAATTCCAACTGGTACAGAAATTGCTCAAATATTCCCTATTATAACAGATACAAGAGAAGTACTAATCACTTACTACGTATCATCTGACTATCTCCCCTTACTAGATAAAGGACAAACTGTAAGATTAAAGCTTGAGAAGATTGGAAATCACGGCATTACCATCATCGGCCAACTTCAGAGCATTGATCAAACTCCTACCAGAACAGAGCAAGGAAATCTCTTTAAATTAACCGCTCTTGCAAAACTATCTAATGAGGACAGTAAACTCATCCAATATGGCCTACAAGGTCGAGTCACTAGTGTAACTGCAAAGAAAACATATTTTGATTATTTCAAAGATAAAATTCTAACACATTCTGATTAATTTTCAGATAACACTCTATAACTATTTAATATCTTATCAAAAAGGAGAATCATAACATGGATAAGAATCAAAACCTAACTTCATTCCAAGAACTAACAACTACTGAACTCAACCAAATTACAGGCGGAGGATGGTGGTTCGATTCAATATTAAGTATATTAACATCTGATTCATCAAACCAAGCCAATAGGTATGGAAATCATCAACAAATGTAATCATACAAGGTGGTATTGGATAAAAAACTTGGCTCTATAATATTTGTAGTGGGTAAATCTCCTATAGATATTATGAAGCCTATTTTGTTGTAAAAAAATAAGACAGTAACCTCAGGATAGCTACTGTCTAGTCTCGTTTCTTCATAATTCCCTTATTGACTTAACAAATGGTAGAAAAAACTTAAAAATTATAAAAATTCATAATTAATCTTTCAAAACACTTATATTATAGAATTTTGTTATATTTATTCTATTATTTAGTCATTCTATTATTTGTTATCATTCAATTGATAACATTGTCAAAACCTGACGAAAGACTTGATTTTTGCAGGTGGTATTTAGACTAGTATTAGGATGGCTTTCCACAATTTTCATGACGGTATAGAGACCAACTCCTCTCTCCTCCCCTTTAGAACTTGCTCCAAAGGAGAAAATCTCAGAAATATCGATACCCTCTTCTTTGATGGAGTTTTCAATGATAAAGGTCTCCTGTGCTCCATTTTTAAAAAAGGCAATTGAAACTTGAGGATGACTAGCCTCTGCACTGGCTTCAATGGCATTGTCACAAAGGATAGATACGATGGTTAAAAAATCAAGCAGGCTCATCCCCTCAACTTGAATCTCCTCAGGAACTTCTACATTAAAGACAATATCCCTTTCTCTTGCTTTTATAAATTTTCCAGCTAGAAGACTTTTGAGGGCACGGTCACGAATATTCACCAATCTGCCCAGGTCATATTTATTGTCCCGCAATTTCTGAACGGAGTCCTTTAAGACCGAGTCGTAGACCTCTTTTACCTGTCCCATATTCTCCTCTTCAATGCCCAGACGTAAGCTAGTCAAGAGATTGGTATAATCATGACGAAAGCTCCGTACTTCCTTGTAAAGCTCCTCTATATGCAGACTATACCGCTCCATATCTTTGTAGCGCAAGTCCTGCTCTTGGTTCAGTTTTCCCTGAAGTTTTTCCTTCAAGTAGGTGTCCAATCTCTTGACAACCCCCATAAAAAAGAGCAAGTAAAACACCAGAATCAGATGGCGAATAGTCGTTGATTGAACACCTTGTACATATTCAAAATAAGACAGACTTTGCATCACCAAATAGTAAGCTCCCATTATCCAGTTAATCTTAGTCAGGGACTTTTGAAAATCTTTATCTAGAATCTCCCTTCTCAAGCTAGTGAAATCATAGTCTAACCATTTCAAAAAAGCTAGAGAAATAAAGCAAATAAAAATTTTTGTAAATAACCAAATAAAAGAGTGGTCATCATACAACTGCCCTTGCTCCAAAAATGGAAGCACAAAATAGGAGACTCCTCTATAAAAGAGATTCACCAATATCATTGGAAAGAGACCATAAAAGAGAAGGAGTTTTTTAGGAAGCCCTCTTAAAAACAAGAAAGATAAACCGATGCCGTACAAGGGTTCCACAAAATAAGATAGGTAATTATTTCCTACTATATAGCTAATCATTACAAAAACAACTGCCAAAAGTATCTTAAAAAGAAAGGCCTTAAAAACTCTCTCCAGAGTTAGAACAATTCCATCCACCTTAAAAAATATAAACAATTCCAATCCAGGTATCAAAAACGCATATACTATCTTCCAAACTAATTCCATTCCATCACCTCACTCAGTGTAAGTTATTGATAACCTCAGACACTTCCCTGACCTTATAACGCGCGATCAGACAGCTTCCACCATTGGGAAAGAAAAGGAGTTTTTCTTTCTTATCCAAACGAACTACATTGGTTGGATTGATGAGGAAGGAGCGATGGCACTGCAAGAGACGTGGCTCCTGCTTGAGAACCTCCTCTAAACTCGCCGTAAATTCCAACCTGTCTGTCTTGGTATAGAGGATAACACGATGGGGTCTTGGGGATGTTTCGAGATAGTAAACCTCTTTAAAAGGATACTGGAATTGAGCAAATTTTGATTTAAAGTAAAAGCAATCGTCCGCCAGACTTTTACTATCTTGACTATTGGCATAGAGGAGGGCTGTCTCGATACGAGATTCAAACTCCTCTGCCGACAAGGCCTTATCAATGTAGTCCAAAGCTGAAACTTGGTAGCGAAAAGACAGGGGCATAAACTCTGAGTGAGTCGTCACAAAGACAATCAGGGCATAAGGATCCCGATCCCGAATCTTTCTAGCCACTTCCAGACCCTTCATCTCTTCGTTTCGAATCTCAATGTCCAAAAAGAAAAGCTGATGCGCCCCCTTCTCATGCACCTCTGCCAGCAGTTGGTTTGGCTTGCCAAAAACTTCAAAAGAACTGGGAATGATACTCTGTTTTTTCAAAAGTTTTTCAATCGTCGTTTCAATTCTTGCTTGTTGGGAAAAATCATCTTCTAAAACAAAAATTCTCATCTTCTTACTCTCCTTCTTTCAACCATTTTTGGCGAATTTCTCTATAACGACGTCTGGAATACTGAACAGCATATCGACCTTCTTCTCCAAGAAAAAGAGTCTTTGATTGGAGTTCCATGGATTTTACTCGTTCAAGGTTGACCAGACAATTCCGATGACATCTCGTTAAGGTTTCCCCATATTGTTTCTCAAGCTTGCTTAAATTTTGAAACAGATCAAAGCTAGCTTCTTTAGTAAAAATCTGCACGGTATGGGCTTTACTTGGATGCGTTTGGATATAGTAGATATCCTTTATGTTTAATTTAAAAATTTCTTTCTCTTTTTGGATGATGATATAGTTCATGGATAAAACCTCCTGTAGAGAGGATATCATAAGTCTAGCAACTAATTTTCACCAAATCCTAAACGGTCCTCAAAAATTCCTAAAGTGTTGAATTTTTTACTAAATAACCATGATAACCTTACAACTATTTTATCATAAAATCCCGCTATTACCATTCAGGAAATTTCAATGACAATTAAAGATTTGTAGATAAAAAAAGAGTAAAAAGTGATAGGCTATGATTAGAAAGACAAAGGCTTAAAACAACTTTAAAACCATCACAAAGGAGGAATTCTCATGACAGAAACAGACCCAATCAAAAGAGCTCAGACACTGATAACTGAGTTAAACAAAGCCTACCAAGTCTGCAAACAGGCAACAACTGACGATGTCCGTTTCCAGGAGCAACTGGACAATATCCTCTGCTTTCTCTCTAAAGCTGAGACAGTGGATAATCGATTCTTGATTGAGCTGGAAAAATTTTACCAAACTTCCAGTCTTCTCATGGGCCTCAGTGCTCTCAATCCAGATGCCCCTACCCGTGCCGCTTGGAGAGCCTATGACCGCTTCCACTTTGACCAAGTCAAAACCAAGTTGAGTCTCTACGGGCCAACCCTTATCTTGTAGTAACTAAAAAGAAGCTGAGACAGATTGAACTCAACTTCTTTTTTAGTATCATATAAGCAATGTTATACTCAATGAAAATCAAAGAGCAAACTAGGAAGCTAGCCGCAGGTTGATCAAAGCACCGCTTTGAGGTTGCAGATAAAGCTGACGTGGTT
>NZ_JAPVZO010000003.1:0-96652 GCF_041432445.1 Streptococcus sp. 27098_8_69
ATTACTCTAGCCTTTCTTATTAATTAGAATTTTTTACGTTTACGAGCTGCTTCTGACTTACGTTTACGTTTTACAGAAGGTTTTTCATAGAATTCACGTTTGCGTGTTTCTTGAAGAGTACCAGCTTTAGTAACTGCACGTTTGAAACGACGAAGAGCATCGTCAAGAGATTCATTCTTACGTACTACTGTTTTAGACATTTTTTTCACTCCCTTCAAGTTCAAGATCTATTCTATTTTACACGGAATGAAGAAAATTGTCAAGAAAAAAATGAAATTCTCCCAAATCATTCAATTTAAAATTTACAAGATTTTACCATTATATCTAGCCTAGTTCTCCACTTCTAAGGTTTGTTCTAAACGAACACTTAATTTTTTAATTTCTAACCCCATGTGGTCTAGGCACTCCCAATAATCTGACGGTAGATCAAAAATGGTATATAAGTCCTTGCTGCCAACGTGATCAACAAGATGTTTCAGTATTTGCTCTCGAATAAAATATAAATCCTTTACTTGACCTAAACTAATAGTTTCTAACTTTGCTAAATACTGACATAAAGCAGAAAGTGAAGAACAGTCAAATTTGTCTTCTTCATGTAAAAAATATAAAAATTTTGATTTTCAACCCTTATCATATTTGAAATATACCCAAACCAAAAAACCACCCAATCCATAGGATCGAATGGTCTTTAATGATTAAAATCTTATTTTTTTAACAAGCTGAGTGCTGCTGCATCTGCGATAATGGTCACATCTGGATGGTTTTGCAGGCTACTTGCAGGTAGACTTTCTGTCACAGGGCCTTCAACAGTTCCAGCGATAGCTTCTGCTTTTGATTCACCATAAGCAAATAGAAGGATAGACTTAGCATCCAAAATGTTCTTAATCCCCATTGAAATAGCTTGGGTTGGAACATCTTCAATCTTCTCAAAGAAGCGCGCGTTAGCTTCGATAGTAGACTGGTCAAGCTCTACAAGGTGAGTTTGACTATCAAATGGTGTGCCTGGTTCATTAAAGCCTATATGACCATTGCGACCAATTCCTAAGATTTGTAGGTCAACTGGATGGTCAGCAAGAATTTGGTTGTAGCGTTCTACTTCTGCTTCTGCATTATCCTTGACACCACGTGGCAAGAAGCTTTCTTTAAATGGTTTCTTATTGAAAAGATTTTCTTGCATGAAGTAACGATATGATTGAGGATTGTCCCCATCAAGACCTACGTACTCATCCAAGTTCACACTTGTAAGATTTGAAAAATCAAGATCGCTCTCAACGATTTGTTGGTAAAACTCCAGAGGGCTACTTCCTGTTGCAAGTCCCAATGTTTGTGCACCGTTTTCCAATTTTTCTTTTAAGATATCAAAAGCAACTTTTCCACCTTCAATTGGATTTTCCACTTGAATAACTTTCATAATTTTGTCCTCCATATTCTTTATTTTATTATATGGTATAGACCAATTTTTGTCAAGTGAAAACGATTTATTTTTGTTGAAAATATGACAGTAGCCTCAAAACAGCTACTGTCTTGTCTCATTTGATTCTTAAAACCTTGATAGACTTGACAAATAGTAGGAAAGAGCCAAAAAAGCTCAATAATATTTGTAATAGGCAAATTCCTATAGATATTATGGAGCTTTTTATTGTATCGAATTGTCAAATGAAGAGCAGATAGTAGATTGCATACAGAATAGTGCACTGTGACTTCTAAAACATTGCTAGAAATTGATTTGACTTCCTTAATCAATTTATCCAGATTTTAATACTTTCAAGGTCTATTATTTAGTATATCCTCCGACAAGTGAATGGTATCATCAACTAACATGAGATCGCTAGTATTGAGAGAATTTTTTTAATAATATTAACAACATATTTATTTTACCAAAAATATTAATCATAAAAAATCTTGTTCATCTATACTGAACCTAGAAAATATATTTTTTTAAAGTATTTGATAAGGCTTGATAACCAGCGACACTGAGGTGAAGACCATCCGTTGTATAGTCTGCCTTGAGTTGCCCATCCTGATCGAGTAAGTTCTCAAAAACAGGCACAAATTCAACCTGCATATAGGCAGAGGCGAGGTCTTGATAGGCTTGGTTCCAGGCATTGATTTTCTCATTGGTACGAATATAAACTGTCTGTTTAAAATCCTCCCCCTCATTGACCGGCAAGATTGAAACTAGCTTTATCTGTGACAGTGGATAGTCGCATGAAATAGTTTGAATCACACTCTCAAGATTGTTTAGCGCTTCATTCATTGGAACATCTTTTCCAATGTCATTTGTCCCAATCAAAAGTACAATTTGATCCACTGCATCGCCATAGAGATGGGCATCAAGATTTTCTTGTAAAAGTCCAGTCTGGTAGCCTCGAATCCCTCGGTTCACAATGGTTTTTGACGTTCCCAATAATTCTTGCAAGGGATAATACTCAATAATAGAATCACCAATAAAAATGATATTAGGTTCAATTACAGAAATCTGATTGAGTTCACGATACTTGGTTTGGATTTTCTCTTGCTCTTTTAAGAGCCAGTTTTCTAAAAGCTGTACTGCCAAGTTATTCTCCTCTTTCTAGCCAATTTTCTAAAACTTGGTAAACACCCGCCTGACTGTTGGCTGGGGCTACTTTTGTCGCAACTTCCTTAACAGACTCCTCAGCATTTTCCATGGCGTAAGAAATTCCTGCCAACTCTAACATTTCGATGTCATTTTCACTATCACCAAAGGCCATGATTTGGTCAGGTTTTAAGTTCCAACGTTTGAGCAATTCTTCTAGGCCCCACGCCTTATGAATCCCATCTTGTAAAATATCAATACAGCCGTAGCCACTAGAAACAGCTCGAACCTGACCATCAAATAATTCATTGATTTCTTGTAAAACAGAATTTGATCGTTCTTCTCCAACAACCATACTCATCTTGAGGACACCTCCAAAGAGACTGGAGTCAAATTCATCAACAAAGTGCATTCGTTGATAGAATTTCTCTATCATCTCCGGAGTCATAAATTTATCAAGTTCTGTAAAGACAGTTCCTTCCTTGACAAAACCGCCATTCATAGCAGTTACGACAAACTGATCCTGGCATTCTCGGCACTTGAAAAATTCTAAAGCCCGAGTAACCATGTCATCATCCCAAGTCTGAGCTTGAATCAATTGATCATTTTCGAATATACGAGCACCATTAGCAACCACAAGAACCACTCTCTCTGCTAAATGCTCTAATAATTGTCGCATACGATGAACTTCATTTCCCGTTGCAATGACAAAACGAACGCCACGTTGATCTAACTGATCTAAAATTTTCTCTAGTCGAGGTAGGTCCAGTTGTCCTTGAGGATCCAACAAAGTACCGTCCATATCCGTCGCTATTATCTTAATTTCCATTGTGTCTCCTTGTGGTCCAAGTCACTACCACTTCAAACCTACATGCTCGTTCATTTCTTTATAGGCTGTATCAATCCTTTGCTTGGTGGCCTCGTCTAACTGACTTCGGTATTTCCCGCCCTCTATAAAATCTTCCAAGATATAGGTTTGGTAAAGATAGAGTGGGTAGCCTTCTGGAGAATAGCCTCCCTTTGGAGTACGACTCACCCAACTTGGATGAGCTTGAGCCGTCTCAATAGTCGTTTTTCCGGATTTCTTCTTAATAGTCACATCCATGAGGACTCCACGTTCCGTCCACTTGGCATTTTCAACATCCTGCATGGTTTCAATCCGTTGATTTGAGATAAAATTCCCCATAGAGTAGATGATAAGCTTTTTATCACCGTCTTTTTCAACCGTTTCAGCTGGTTCAACAACGTGAGGGTGACCACCAAAGATAATATCAGCTCCCCAATCAATCATTTTATGGTAAAGTTTCTTTTGCTCCTCAGTCGGCTCAATTTGATACTCTACTCCCATCTGAGGCATGATGATTGTAATATCCGCCTCCTTCTCTGCTCGTTCAATTTCAGCCTTCATTTTATCTTCGTCTAAGTCTGAAAGATAACGATTATAATCCTCTTGAGAAATGCTTTGTTCAATGCCGTTAAAACCATAGGAATAAGCTAAAATAGCAACTTTAATACCATTGACTTCCTTGATAACTAAAGGCGCCTTATCTCGTGATTCATGGGTATAAACCCCGACTGGTGTCATTCCTGCCTTTTCAATAGCATCTGCAGTTGAAACCACTCCCTCAATCTGAGAATCCAAGATATGATTGTGAGCCAAATCTAGCACTTGATAGCCCGCATCTTTTATAGCGTCCATGACTTCACCAGGCGCATTAAACAAAGGATAACCTGCAAGATAGTGGTCTTTATTTACGGTTCCTTCGAAATCACCAAGAACTAAGTCTGCTTGCTTAAGCCAAGGTTTCACATATTCAAAATTTTCATGGAAATCATAGGTACCGTCTGATTTTTTGGCTGAAATGTAGATAATGTCATGATAGAGCAAATCACCATTTGCCATGATACGCGCACTCGTTTCTTGTTCCGCCTCTGCATTCTTTGCCTGAGAACTTGACTGTTGGTGTGTGGAACTTGGATCACTACTGCTTAAAGAAATCCCTCGAGCTCCTTCCACTAATAAAGTAAGCATCATCGAGACGGCTACCGAAGCTAACAAGACCACAATAAAAGTGCGATTATTCCACTGCTTATAGTTCCTGAAAAATCGAACAGAATGTCTAATAGCTTGTAAAACGGGACCACTTTTTCTTCTACTACTACGTTGTTCCATATCTTTTCTCCCATAATTTTAAAGTCATTTTTCTTATTCTATTATACCACAGACAAATAGGTATTTCCTTTTATTCTATAATTTTTTAACAGCTTCTGTGACTTTCTTTCTCGTCTGTTTTGTGTTATCATGTAATTGTAATAGAAGGAAAGGAAAGAATATGTCTGCTATAGAACGAATTACCAAAGCTGCTCACTTAATCGATATGAAAGATATTATCCGCGAAGGGAACCCTACTCTTCGTGCCGTTGCCGAAGAGGTCTCTTTCCCCTTGAGCGACCAAGATATCATTCTTGGAGAAAAAATGATGCAATTTTTGAAACACTCGCAAGATCCTGTTATGGCTGAAAAATTAGGTTTACGTGGAGGTGTTGGGCTTGCTGCACCACAGCTGGATATCTCAAAACGCATCATCGCCGTGCTAGTACCAAATATCACTGAGGAAGGTGAAACTCCTCAAGAAGCCTATGACTTACAAGCTGTTATGTACAATCCTAAAATCGTCTCACATTCAGTCCAAGATGCTGCTCTAGGTGAAGGAGAAGGTTGCTTGTCTGTTGACCGTGCTGTTCCAGGTTATGTTATCCGCCATGCTCGAGTAACTGTTGACTATTTTGATAAGGATGGAGAAAAGCACCGCATCAAACTAAAAGGCTATAATTCTATTGTAGTTCAACACGAAATTGACCACTTAAATGGCATTATGTTCTACGATCGTATCAATGAAAAAGACCCATTTGAAGTTAAAGATGGTTTGCTCATTCTTGAATAAAGAAAATCCCGTTGCAAGACGGGATTTTGTGTTATAATGAAGATATGAAAACAAACGATATTGTCTATGGCGTTCATGCCGTCACAGAAGCTCTCTTAGCAAATACTGGAAACAAACTCTACCTTCAGGAAGATTTACGAGGAAAGAATGTGGAAAAAGTTAAGGAATTGGCTACTGAAAAGAAAGTATCCATTTCTTGGACTTCTAAAAAATCACTTTCTGAGATGACTGAAGGAGCTGTTCACCAAGGTTTTGTCTTGCGCGTTTCTGAATTTGCCTACACTGAACTTGAGCAAATTCTTGCTAAGACACGTCAAGAAGAAAATCCACTACTACTTATTCTTGATGGTTTAACGGACCCACATAATCTCGGTTCTATCTTGAGAACAGCGGATGCAACCAATGTTTCAGGTGTCATCATTCCCAAGCACCGAGCTGTCGGTGTTACTCCTGTCGTAGCAAAAACAGCAACAGGTGCGATTGAACACGTTCCTATCGCTCGCGTGACCAATCTCAGCCAAACCTTGGACAAACTCAAGGATGAAGGCTTCTGGACATTCGGTACTGATATGAATGGAACTCCTTGCCACAAATGGAATACCAAAGGAAAGATTGCTCTCATCATCGGAAATGAAGGCAAAGGTATTTCAAGCAACATCAAGAAACAAGTAGACGAAATGATCACCATTCCTATGAATGGTCACGTACAGAGCCTCAATGCCAGTGTCGCAGCTGCTATCCTCATGTACGAAGTCTTCCGAAATCGACTCTAATAAAAAGTGAGGTTGGGACAAAAGATCCCGACCTCACTTTTTATTAGTAATCAAACTTTGACGCGGTAGCTGATTGAACTTTTTGTTCGTCTTTTGGACTCCAAAAAGCTCTAATCATACTCGCGGGCTGGGACTACAAAATCGAGACTTTGTCTATCGATTTCTGTCCCACCGCCTTTTTAACTATGTTCAGTAATATATTTATAGGCCTCTTGACCTGCAATAGCACCATCTCCAACAGCTGTTGTAACCTGACGAAGATCTTTCTGACGAACATCCCCAACTGCGAAGACCCCTGCAACGCTTGTTTTCATGTGGTCGTCTGTCACAATCCAACCCGCTTGGTCTCGAATCTGCAACTCTTGAACGAAGTCACTAACAGGGTCTAGGCCGACATAAATGAAGACACCACCAAAGGCTTGGTCTGTCACTTGTCCTGTTTTAACATTTTCAATGGCAACCGACTCAACACGGTTTTCACCCTTGATTTCTTTGACAACCGAATCCCAAATGAAGTTGATTTTTTCATTGGCAAAAGCTCTATCTTGCAAGACTTTTTGAGCACGAAGCTCATCACGACGGTGAATGATAATTACAGATTTAGCAAATCGTGTTAAGAAGATTGCTTCTTCAACTGCTGAGTCACCTCCACCTACGACCAACAAATCTTGGTCGCGGAAAAAGGCTCCATCACAAACCGCACAGTAAGAAACACCACGGCTATTGAGTTCTTCTTCACCTGGAACTCCCAAGAGACGGTGTTTGGAACCAGTCGCTACGATAACTGTGCGAGTTTCATAAACTTGGTCGTCTGTTACGACTTTTTTGAATTCGCCATGATCCTCAATATTTTCAACAAAGCCATAGAGATGTTCAACACCTAAATTTTCAAGAGGTTCAAACATTTTTTCAGCTAATTCCGGGCCACTGATATTTGCATAACCTGGATAGTTTTCAATGTCAGAAGTATTATTCATCTGACCTCCTGGAAGGCCCCCTTCAATCAAAGCCACTTTCAGATTACTGCGTGCTGCATACAAGGCTGCAGTCATCCCAGCAGGACCTGCACCGATAATAATCGTATCGTACATTCTCTTTCCTTCTTTCTTGTTGTAACTATTTTTATTCTAACGAATTAAATCCCATTTTACAACTATTAAGCCTTGAGAACCAACAAAATACTCATGGTTGCAAAAGACAATACTGGAATTGTTAAAACTCCAATCATAATCATATCGTAGAGATGGGCTTGACGTGCTTTAGCAGTTTTGTCAACCCCAGACAGAGCTCTAAGTCCAATCCAGAGTCCCAAAATAATCAAGACCAGTAGAATTGTCAACACTAAACTCTCTAAATACAAAGCAAATAGCTGAACTAGCATGCTCTCTCTCATTTCTATTAATTTTAAATAGCAAACCCAGTTAGCCTAGCCAACTGAGTCTTTCTTATCTTCTATTATATCAAATATAGGTCCGTTTGTAACTAGCAAAGAATTCTTTTGTTCGTTCTTCTTTAGGATGATTGATAATCTCATCTGGTGTTCCAGACTCAATAATCTTTCCTTTATCCAAGAACAAAACCTTATCGGCTACCTGAGAAACAAAGGACATATCGTGACTGACCAAAATCATAGTTTGACCTGATTTGGCAGCATTAGCAATAGATCGTTCTACCTCACCAACTAATTCTGGATCAAGGGCTGAAGTAGGTTCATCCAAGAGCAAGATTGCTGGCTTCATGGCTAAAGCACGCGCCAAAGCTACCCGTTGTTTTTGTCCACCTGATAAGTGGCGAGGATAGTGCTGTTGACGATCTGAAAGACCAACCTTAGCCAACTCTTCTTTGGCAATCTTAGTTGCTTCTTCATCTGATAGTTTTTTAACAACTACCAAACCTTCCTTGACATTGTCTAGGGCTGTTCTACGTTCAAATAAGTTGAACTGTTGGAACACCATGGACAACTTGCGGCGGAGAGTCAGGATTTCTTCTTGAGTAATTTGAGAAAAATCAACTTTAAAATCATCAATCTGAATGCTTCCACTATCAGGTGTTTCCAGATAATTTAGGCTACGAAGAAAGGTTGATTTCCCTGCTCCTGATGAACCAATCAAAGCCACTACTTCCCCTTTTTGAATATCTAAATTCAGATGATCCAAGACGGTTTGACCTGAAAAGGATTTGCTTAAATTTGAAATCTTAATCATTAGCGAAGGTCTCCTTTCACATCTGTTTTCACATTATCTGGTGCTTCGATTGCCATTTTTCTCTCAATAAAGCGACCAAGATTTTCAATAGCGATATTTACCACCCAGTATACAAGGGCAACTGAGATGAAACGTTCGAAGTAACGGTAGTCTGCACCACCCAAAATCTGAGCTTGCGCAAAGACTTCTACAACACCAGCACTAAAGGCTAGGGAAGTCCCCTTAGTCAAACCGATTAGGGAGTTAATCAAGGTTGGAGTCGCTACTACCGCTGCATTTGGAATAATCACACGACGGTAAACTTGTGCACGTGTCATCCCAAGACTACGAGCGGCTTCAATCTCTCCAGGATTGACAGAAAGAATAGCAGCACGAATAGTTTCACTAGCATAAGCTGCTTCGTTAAAAGCAAAAGCTACAATGGCAAAAGCTGCAGCCGGAATCGCATTGATATTAAAAGCAGTCCCCCATTGTTGATTCAACGCTTTTAATGCTAGAGGAATTCCATAGTAAGTCAACATCAGCTGCACTAGGATTGGTGTCCCTTTTAAGAAACTAACAAAGAATGCTTGTAATGGATAAAGAATTCTAACGCGATTAATTTTTACAATAGCAAAAACCAAGGCCAAGATGATACCAAAAAAAGCACCAAATACTGTCAACATCAATGTTGTTGGCAATTGTTGTACAATTCTTGGAATCCCATCAAAGACAGAACGAAAACTAAACAGTTTACCGTCTGGAATATACTGCATCAAGTTTTGGTACCAATCTGATGCTAAAAGTGTTGTAACATTCATAGAAACATCCTCTCCTGATAATGAATCATTCTATCATACTTCTGCCTAGATTTAAAATATTTGCTACGAGCAGAAGAGACTTTGTCTACCTACTAGTTTATCATACTTTAAAAGTGTGAGGTTATATATTTTACCTATCAAGGAGATAGAAAAAAACTATTTCAAATCCAAGTTGTCGTAGGTTTTACGATAGCCAATTTGTTTAACAACACCATTCTCCACTAATATTGGACGTTTTAATAACATACCATCACTGGCCAAGAGTTTGGCTGCTTCTTTTTTGGATAAAGTCCCAACCTTATCTTTTAAGCCCAGTTCACGGTATTTAATTCCACTGGTATTGAAAAATTGCTTCAACTCAAATCCTGAAGTTTCAAGCCAATTTAAAATGACCTCTTCGTTCGGAGTTTCTTCTACAATATGAACATCTTTATACTCTAGCCCGAGTTGATCTAACTCCTTTTTCGCTTTCTTACAAGTTGTACATTTTGGATATTCGATAAATTCTAACATTTTCTTTTCTTTCTGTTCTTTATTCTCTTGAAATGCTGCACCTTCATGCTTTAAGAGCCAAGCCTTCTTATCAAGTCCCCAAGCATAGCCTGTCAGACGTCCTCCAGCACCTAGCACACGGTGACAGGGGACAAGAATAGACCAGGGATTGCGCCCTACTGCTCCTCCGATTGCTTGTGCAGAAGCTACTTGCAAGTCCTTAGCTATTTGTCCATAAGTAACAGTCTGACCAAAAGGAATTCCACGCAAGTAGTTCCAGACTCTTTTTTCAAAGTCACTACCAACAGGAGCCAAAGGTAACTGAGACAAATCTTGATTTTGTCCTTTAAAATAAGCATCTAAATAGCTAGCAATTTGATTTAAAATGGGATGACTTTCCACCTCAACTAGATTACCTAACGACAAACCTCGCTCAAAATGGCTCTGTGCTTCAACCCATATCCCAAACAGATAGTGATCATCTGCTACCAAAGATAAGATTCCAATCGGAGACTTGTACAGCATCTTTGCATAATTCTTAGACATTTGATTTTAATTTTTGATAGGCCAAACGTTCCCCATCTACTGGAACTTTACCGACCTGTTTAAAGTCAAGTTTTTCAAAGATATGTTGCATGGCCTTGTTTTTAGCGTGCGTATCTGAACGAAAATCTAGGTAATCAAAGCCTTCAATCAAGCCTTCCAAGAAGGTCTGAGCAACACCTTGGCCTTAGACATCTCTAGAAACCGCAATCCGATGAAAAACTAGGTATTCTGGTTCTCTTTCTTCCCAACTTCCATCATAAATGGCTTCATAAGCTTTTTCTGGACTTTTAGTCACTGCTGCATAGGCTAAAAGTTCTCCTTCGTCCAAGGCTACATAAGCCTGACCAGAGATGATATCTTCGATAATCGTATCAGTATTTGGATAACCATTTTGCCACTGAGTGCTACCAGCTTCCGCCAAGCATTTTTTAGCTTCCTCAATCACCTGCATAATTGCATCTACTTCATTTGGAAAGGCTAAACGAATTTCCATCTTATCTCCTCTTTTCTGACTAGTTTCTCTCATCATAGCATAATTTAAGGCTTTCTACAAGCAGTTAAAGCTTGACTTTTGATTTCTATTATTTTATAATCTAGTTATAAAAACTAGATAAACAGGAGTTGGAAATGAAATCTACTTTTTCCTACCCAGAATGGGACGAAATTCCAAACATTGATCTCTATTTGGATCAGGTCCTACTTTATGTAAATAAAGTTTGTTCCCCTATTTCTCTTGCTAAAGAGAAAGGTTTAACTGCATCAATGGTGAACAACTATGTCAAACACGGCTATATCAGCAAACCTGAAAAGAAAAAATACCAACGCAAACAAATCGCCCGATTAATTGCTATCACAACGCTCAAGTCTGTTTTTTCAATCCAGGAAATTGCTCAAACCCTTAATACCCTACACACAGAGACTAACTCAGAAGAGCTTTACAACGCTTTTGTGTACTACATGAACGAAGACATTGACCCAGCCAATCCTATTATCCAAGCAAGTTGCCAAACGGTTAAACTCTATCATCAGACACTTGCTCTTGTCTATACAGAAAATGAAGAGGAGGAAACAAATGAATACTAGTTTTAAACTTAGCAAGCGCCTTAGTTTTGGAGAAGAGATAGCAAACAGTGTCACCCATGCTGTAGGGGCACTTATCATGCTGATTTTGCTCCCCATCTCATCGACTTATAGTTATGAAGCTCATGGATTTTTATCATCGATTGGGGTGTCGATTTTCGTTATTAGCCTCTTTCTCATGTTCCTTTCATCAACCATCTATCATTCTATGGCTTATGGTTCCACTCATAAGTATGTCTTGCGCATTATCGACCATTCCATGATTTATGTTGCGATTGCTGGCTCTTATACTCCTGTCGTTTTGACTTTGATGAATAACTGGTTTGGTTATCTCATTATTGCTATCCAATGGGGAACAACTATTTTTGGTATTCTTTATAAAATATTTGCCAAAAAAGTCAATGAAAAATTTAGTCTAATGCTCTACCTCATTATGGGTTGGTTAGTTGTGGCTATCCTACCAGCAATCATCAGTCAAACAAATCCAATCTTTTGGACTCTTATGGTATCAGGTGGGCTTTGCTATACAGTTGGTGCTGGATTTTACGCTAAGAAGAAACCATACTTCCACATGATTTGGCATCTCTTCATTCTAGCAGCTTCAGCTCTCCAATACATTGCCATTGTTTATTACATGTAAAAATAGGCCGGGAAAATCCCGACCTATTTTATTTGCACATGTTGATAAAGTATTGATGCAAGCGAAGATCATTTGTCAATTCCGGATGAAAGGAGGTCACTAGCATATTCTTTTCTTGAGCAGCAACGATTTGATTGTTCACTACTGCCAGAACATCAACACCCTTACCAACTTCACTAATAATAGGTCCACGGATAAAGGTCATGGGAATCTTGCCAACACCCTTGCAGTCTGCTTCGGTATAAAAGCTTCCTAGCTGACGCCCATAGGCATTACGCTCTACTACCATATCCATAGTCGCTAGATGACTTTCCTCTTGAGAAGTGATTTGTCTCGCAAGCAGAATCAAACCAGCACAAGTCCCAAAGACTGGTAAGCCATTGAGAATAGCCTCTCTCAGAGGAAGTAGCATCTGCTGGTCACGTAGGAGTTTTCCCATAGCTGTCGACTCACCTCCGGGTAAAATCAATCCTGACAGATTACTCTGATGCTGCTGAAAATCTTCTAGATTTCGCAGTTCAACACTTTCTACTCCTAGTTCAGCAAGCACTTTTTCATGTTCTACAAAGGCTCCCTGCAAAGCTAATATTCCGATTTTCATCTATTTTCCTCGCTCTGCCATGAGAATTTGGATTTCATTTTCATTGATACCAACCATAGCTTCTCCTAAATCTTCAGAGATTTGAGCTAGGATTTGAGGATTACGGAAGTTAGTCACAGCCTTAACAATAGCACTCGCTCGTTTAACAGGATCTCCGGATTTGAAAATACCTGAACCGACAAATACACCTTCTGCCCCTAATTGCATCATCAACGCAGCATCTGCTGGCGTTGCAACGCCTCCAGCTGCGAAGTTTACAACGGGCAATTTCCCATGTTCATGGACATATTGAACCAATTCCACAGGGACTTGCAAGTCCTTGGCAGCAACATAAAGTTCGTCCTCACGTAGATTTTGAATGCGGCGAATTTCCTGATTCATCATACGCATATGACGAACAGCTTGGACAATATCTCCTGTACCCGGTTCTCCTTTTGTACGAATCATAGAAGCACCTTCAGCGATACGACGCAAGGCTTCACCCAAGTCCTTGGCCCCACATACAAAAGGAACTTGGAATTCTTTCTTATCCACATGGAAACGGTCGTCAGCTGGAGATAGAACTTCACTCTCGTCGATATAGTCAATTTCAATAGCCTCTAAAATCTGAGCCTCAACAAAATGCCCGATTCTGACCTTGGCCATTACTGGAATGCTAACCGCTTCTTGGATTTCCTTAATCATCTTTGGATCACTCATGCGGGAAACGCCACCAGCTGCACGAATATCAGCTGGAATTCGCTCCAAGGCCATAACAGCTGCCGCACCTGCAGCCTCTGCAATTCTTGCTTGCTCAGGATTTTGAACATCCATGATGACGCCACCTTTAAGCATCTGTGCCAAATTTTTATTTAATTCATAACGATTTTCAGTCATTTTCTCTTCCTCAATAGTTGTATTGGTAGCTACAATTTTATTTTAAGGTAGAAATGACTCAAGTACAAGATAAAAAAAAACGATTTGTCCGGGTACAATTATCTAAATCATCAAAAAAGTACCCATATAAGGTACTCTTATTTCTTAGATTTTTTAATACTTTTCACAAGATAAAAGAGATATCCTGAAACCATGTAGGCAACAAAGATAGTTGCCGCCCATTTAAAGACAAAGCCCCAACCATGTTTGGTAGCATTCAAAAAGAAATAAGGGAAGGGACTATCCTTAGCATTAGGGACATCCATCTTTAGAACAAAACCGTTTAAGAGGGCAAAAATCATATAAAGCAAAGGAAGGCTAGTCCAAAGCATGGGATCAACTAACTTATATTGACGACTCTTATCAAAAATAATTGTATCTGCTAAAAACCAGAGAGGGACAATATAATGGCAAAGGAAATTTTCCAAACGGTAAAAATCTGTCGTCAAAGGAGCTAGCATGAAATGATAGATGACACAAGTAATCATAATACTCATAGTGACACCACCTTTGAGACGTAGAATCCCAGCACTCTGCCAACTATCACCGCCACTACGCATCTTTAACAAAAGATAAGCTGTAAAGATGACAACCAAAAGATTGGAAAGGACTGTATAGTAAAGCAACATCCCTAAACCACCACGTTTGGTAATTTCCAGATAAACCCCTGTAAATGCTGCGAAAAACAAGAAAGTCCGACTGAAAAAAATAAATTTATTCCAAGTAGTCATGATTAAATCTTTTTAACAAATTCTGATTTTAGTTTCATAGCACCAAAGCCATCAATCTTACAGTCGATGTTGTGGTCACCCTCGACGATACGGATATTTTTAACACGTGTTCCTTGCTTAAGATCTTTCGGCGCACCTTTCACTTTCAAATCTTTGATCAAGGTTACTGTGTCTCCATCAGCCAATTTATTTCCATTAGCATCAATAGCAACAACACCATCTTCAGCTTCTGTTTGTTCTGCTGGATTCCATTCATAGGCACACTCTGGACAGACTAGCAATGCTCCGTCTTCATAGACGTATTCTGAATTACATTTTGGGCAATTTGGTAGATTGTTCATTTTATCTCCTTATAGTTGCATGATTGTTTGATTGTCAAATTTTCGTTAACAATGACTATTATACCTTAAAATTAATAATTTGACAAATTGCTAAAAAACCGACTCACCACTATCATGGTCAATCGGTTAAAATTTCAAATTAAAAATGTTTGACTGCTTCTGATTTAATTTTTTCGACAACTTCTAAAATACTTAGTCCTGTCGTGTCCAGATAGATTGCATCATCTGCCTGCTTAAGAGGAGAAGTTTCACGATGACTATCTTTATAATCACGCGCAGCAATCTCTTCTTTCAAAGTTTCCAAATCTGTTTCGATCCCCTTTGAAAGATTTTCCTTATAACGTCGTTCTGCACGTTCATCTACTGAAGCAACAAGAAAAATCTTCAATTCAGCCTTAGGCAAGACCACTGTACCAATATCTCGACCATCCATGACGATTCCGCCTTGTTGGGCAATTTCTTGCTGGAGAGCTACCAATTTTTCACGAATAGCTGGAATAGCTGCAAAAGCTGATACTGCATTAGTCACAGTATTTTCTCTGATTGGATGGCTAACATCTACATCACCGACATAGACAAGCTGTTCTCCATCCTCAGAACGCCCAAAACTAATCGGATATTGATCCAATAAATCAAGGAGCTGAGAGGATTCTTCTGGATTGATTTGATGCTGTAAGGCAATATAAGTTGCCGCACGATACATGGCACCTGTATCCAGATAAGTATAGCCAAAGTCCTTAGCGATAATCTTAGCTACTGTACTTTTACCACTGGATGCTGGTCCATCAATAGCGATCTGAATTGTTTTCATTCTAACTCCTATCTTGTCTTAAGGACATCACCAGGATTTGCAAACCAAGTTCCTGAAGACATATGACCAGGGTTCAAGGCTTCAAGCTGGGCAATAGAAATGCCTGCTCTAGCTGCAATAGCTGCTTCACCTTCACCTGCAAGGACAGTAATGGTTCCCTCAGCATTTGTATGTTCCTCTGAACTACTTGAAGAAGTTGATCCTGCTTCAGAACTTGATACTTCAACTGAACTACTTGATGATGTTGAAGAAACTTCCTCTACCTTAGGCGCAGAAGAATCATGAAAATCTTTCAAGGCTGCTGTACGATCACTTCCACCAGATGACAGGTAGATTAAAACAGCAATCATACCGACAACGATAACAAAGAAAATACAAGCCAAAATGGTTAGAATACGGTTGGCTACCACTCCTGTTCCCTTATTTCCTCTACTTCTTCGTTCCGAACGACTTTCCTCGATGTCGTAAATATCTTCTTGCCATGGTTCCTTTTCCATACCTTACTCCTTGTTTTTTTTCTAATTTCTTATTACAATATAAATATGAAAATCACACTTATACCTGAACGATGCATTGCCTGTGGGCTATGCCAAACCTATTCTGATTTATTTGATTACCATGATAATGGTATTGTGCGTTTCTATGATGATCCTAATCTACTAGAGAGAGACGTCCCAGCTAGTGAAGAGCTACTGGAAGCTGTGAAACAGTGTCCCACTCGCGCGCTCATCAAAGATTAATTTGTCATCAGCGGTGATTCGATTTCCAAATCCCACTTCCTCTAGTTTAGCATATTTTTCCAGAAAATTATAGTCTTTTGAAGGACTTATTTTTAGTAAATCTTATCATGACTCACTCTGTTCTTTTATCAGATAGAGGGGTCTTTTTTTCGTTTCCATATAAATTTTACTGATATATTTTCCGAGAATCCCAATCGTCAATAATTGGACACCACCAAGAAATAGAATGACAGCCATCAGAGAGGTCCAACCAGAAGTTGGATTGCCCAGTACGAGAGTACGGACAACTACAAACAATGTCATCACTAAAGCCAGAAAACACGACGAAAGGCCAGCAACAAAGGCTAATATTAAAGGGAAATCTGAAAAATTCACAATCCCTTCAATAGAGTAGAAAAAGAGTTGTCTAAAACTCCAACTTGTCTTACCTGCCTGCCTTTCAACATTAGGGTATTCTAAATAGTGAGTACGGAAACCAACCCAGGCAAAGAGTCCTTTGGAAAAGCGATTGTATTCTGTCAATTCTAACACTGCATCCACAACTGATCTTCTCATCATCCGAAAATCACGGACACCCGATGGAAGGGCTACTGGGCTAATTTTTTGCATAAAACGATAAAAAAAATCTGCGCAGAAACTACGTAAAAAAGGTTCTCCTTCTCGACTGGTTCTGCGTGTTCCAACGCAGTCCAAGTCTGGATTCTGATCTAGTAGTTCCTTCATCTCAAGCAAGAGGCTTGGTGGATCCTGAAGGTCTGCATCCATAACTACCACCAAATCTCCTCTAGCTTGTTGTAAACCTGCATATAAGGCTGCTTCCTTCCCAAAATTTCGCGAGAAAGAGATATAATGTACTGCAGAATTTTTCTCTCGATAAACCTTTAAAAGGTCCAAAGTCTTATCAGTCGAACCATCATCTACAAAAATGTATTCGATTTCTGTTCCCAAATCTGGAATCAGTACTTCAAGAGTTTGATAAAAAAGAGGAAGTACTTCCTCTTCGTTTAAACATGGGACTATGATTGAAATCATCATTTTAGTCTTCAAATCCATTTGGATGCTTACTTTGCCAACGCCATGCATCTTCACACATTTCTGTAATACCAAGTCCTGCTTCCCATCCAAGTTCTTCCTTAGCTTTGGCTGGGTCTGAGTAACATTCTGCAATATCACCAGGACGGCGCTCCACAATACGATAAGGAATCGGGCGTCCGACTGCTTTTTCCATATTTTGGATAATTTCAAGGACAGAATAGCCTTTCCCTGTACCAAGGTTGTAAATGTTTAGTCCTGAACCTTTTTGAAGCTTCTTAAGGGCCGCAACGTGCCCTTTTGCTAAGTCAACGACGTGGATATAGTCACGAACACCTGTTCCATCTTCTGTATCGTAGTCATCTCCAAAGACCTGAACTTGTTCCAACTTACCAACTGCGACTTGTGTAACATATGGAAGAAGGTTATTTGGAATACCGTTTGGATTTTCACCCAAATCACCGCTCTTATGCGCTCCGATTGGGTTGAAGTAGCGAAGTAAAACAACGTTCCATTCTGAATCGGCTTTATAGATATCCGTCAAGATTTCTTCAAGCATCAACTTAGTACGACCATAAGGGTTAGTAGCAGAAAGAGGGAAATCTTCGAGGATTGGAACAGTATGCGGATCTCCATAAACTGTTGCTGAAGAGCTGAAGATGATATTCTTACAGTTTGTCTCTTCCATAACTTTCAAGAGACTGACAGTTCCAGCAATATTGTTATCATAGTAGGCAAGTGGGATACGTGTAGATTCCCCTACAGCTTTCAAACCAGCAAAATGAATCACACCTGTTGGTTCTTCATGTTTGAAAATATCACGAAGTGTATCTGTGTCACGAATATCTGCTTCGTAGAAAGGAATTTCTACCCCAGTGATTCTTTCGACTACTTCAAGACTTTTACGACTACTGTTTACCAAATTATCGACAACAACAACTTGGTGTCCTGCTTGGACCAGTTCGATGACGGTGTGAGTTCCGATAAAACCAGCTCCACCCGTTACCAGAATTTTTTCTTGCATTTTATTTCCTCAATTCTTGGATTATTTTTTTCATTTTACCATTTTTGATAGGGAAAGTCATTTACTTTCCTAACACTATCGTAAAATCTAAGTAAAAGATTTACTATTGTTTCTTTTTAATGTATCTTTCAGTTGGATAATCTGCTGGATCCAATACTCCACTTCTTCCTTGAAGCATTTGAGCTAGGTGATAACCGATAATAGGACCAGTCGTTAACCCTGAAGATCCTAGACCACTTGCTGTATAGACTCCTGATAAGTTTGGAACCTGTCCGAAAAATGGAGAGAAATCACTTGTATAAGCACGAATCCCCACACGTTCACCAGATGAAATTGCCTCAGCCAGGGCTGGATAAAATGGACTCGCCGCCACAACCATTTGATCGAGCAAGGTTTCATCCACTGTCAAGTCAAATCCCATGTCATTCTCATGGGTAGCTCCTAGAGATAACTTACCTCCAGGAAATGGTATCAAATCCCACTCACCTTCCGGCATGACAACAGAATAGCTTGCCATGTCTAAATCAACCTGATAATCTCTAAGTTGACCTTTTTGAGGACGAACATCCACCTCATAGCCTAAAGGCTCCAAAATGTGTCCAAGCCAAGCTCCCGTAGATAAAATTACTTGATCAAACATTTGATTGTCTATCTGATAGCCTGATAATAAAGGAGTTAGACTAACCTCTTTCTTTACGACCTTAACCTGACTGGCCTCCAGTAAACGACCCACTAGGAGTTGCCCATCTACTCGAGCTCCTCCAGAAGCATAGAGCAATCTCTCAAATCCCTTTAGACCAGGGAATAGGCTGCTTGCAGCAGCTTGGTCCAAAATGGCTAATTCGCCAATTAAGGGAGATTCATCTCTACGTTGCAAGGCTAAATCATAAAGTTCCTCGAGCTTGGAATCATCTTTTTTGAGAAGGAAGACTCCTGAGCGCTGGTAGAAATCAACCTTTTGACCAGTTTTTTCTAAATCAGCTAATAAATCTACATAAAAGTCTGCTCCTAGGCGAGCCATCTTGTACCAAGCTTTGTTACGTCGTTTAGAGAACCAAGGACTGATGATTCCTGCAGCTGCCTTGGTCGCTTGTCCGTATCCATGATCAAAGACAGTTACTTCGATATCTGCTTCTTTAGAGAGATAGTAGGCAGCTGTTGCCCCTACAATTCCTGCTCCTACAATGGCAACTTTTTTCATTGTCTTTACCTTCTAACTAGATATGATGGAATGGATTGGTAGAAGCCTGACTTGCGACAACTTCTAGCGACCAAGCATTCTCTTCCTTCCATTCATTCAGAAACGTTGCAATTCTTTCAACAAAGAGAACCTCAATATAGTGGCCTGGGTCCAGAGCCAACAAGCCGTCTGACAACATATCTTGGGCAGTGTGGTAATAGATGTCACCAGTAATGTAAAGATCTGCTCCTTTTGCTAAAGCATCAGAGTAGAAAGACTGCCCACTGCCGCCACAAATGGCCACTCTTGAAATGGTCTTTTGCAAATCACTCTCATGATAATACACCATACGAAGGCTATCTAGATCAAAGACTTCCTTAACATGATTTGCAAATTCCTTAAATGTTTGAGGTCTAATCGTTCCAATACGGCCAATTCCACGTTCAGAACCTGTTTCTTGCAGATAAGTTGTATCCTCAATACCCAATAGTTGGCAGAACCAATCATTGAGACCATTTTCAACAATATCAATATTAGTATGACTGACATAGACTGCGATATCATGCTTGATGAGATTGATATAAATTTGATTTTGAGGACGACTAGCTACCAAGTCCTTAATCGGACGAAAGATAGGTGCGTGCTTAACGATAATCAGATCAACACCCTTGTCAATAGCTTCAGCGACTGTCTCTTCACGAATATCAAGGGCAACCATGACTTTTTTAATTTCCTTGTCTAGGGTGCCAATTTGCAAACCACGACTATCACCTTCCATAGAAAATTCTTGTGGGCAATAGGCTTCATAACGCTTAATCACTTCACTTGCTTTCATGGAGCACCTCCTTGATGGCTTGAATTTTATCTGCTAGAACCTGACGTTCTTCTTGATTTTTTTCTGGAATTTGACTAAGGGCAAACTCAAGCTTAGCAGCTTCTTTTTGCCATTTTTGGATGAAGACTGGACTGACTTCTTTGGACAAAAAAGGACCAAAGCGGACATCGCTCGCTGATAACTTCATTTGTCCAGCTTCCACCACCAAAATCTCGTAAAATTTCCCAGCTTCTTCTAGGATACTTTCTGACATAATTTGAAAACCGTGCTCTTGTAACCAAGAGCGCAACTCATCTTCACGATTATTGGGTTGAAGAATCAAACACTCAACATTGGCTAGTTTGTCCAAACCATCTTCTAATATCGTAGCAATCAAACGACCACCCATTCCAGCAATAGTGATGACAGAGACTTGGTCAGCCTCTTCAAAAGCTGCCAGGCCATTGGCTAAACGAACCTGAATTTTCTCAGTCAAACCATGACTCTCAACATTTTTGACTGCAGATTGATAGGGACCTACCACTACCTCTCCTGCAATGGCACGCTCAATGTGACCTTTTTCAACTAGTTCAATCGGTAAATAAGCATGGTCGCTTCCGACGTCCAGTAAAACAGCTCCTTGGGGAACAAAAGAAGCTACCGTTTCTAATCTCTTTGAAATCATCTTCTCTCACTTTCAAAAACTCTATTTCTCTTTATTATACCATATTTCAAACCTCAACTTTCCAGTAACAGCGAAAGAAGTTTCAATGGCCTAACACAATAGATGGATTTAATTCAAAGATTTACAATCAAGAGAAACTCTTTATTTTTCCAATCCCTATCAAGTGCAATTTATGTAAGATAGGCCTATTCTTTTCCTATAAAATCTGATAAGATAGAGGAAAGAATGATTAGAACAGAGGTTACTTCAATGACGGTTCCCGATAGACTACCTGCTCGTATGAGAATGGATGGACGAACTATTTTCCAACAGATAAAAAACTATTTTGATACTGAAAACAAAGAATATTTTAAGCATCCCAATACCTATAATGGCATCTCCATGTATCTGGAACCCAACATCCTGACCAGTATGGAGCACTTCGATTTGACTGGCTTTCATTGCGAATGTAATGATTTCCAAGATCAGGAAGTCTGTAAACACTGGGTTGCCATGGATCTCTACTTTCGTAGTCTCCCCCAAGTTATTCAAGAACGCATTCGTAAATCTAGTCATAAACCAAGTTTTGCCAGCCAACTGATTCCTACTTTGCCATCTGAAGAGCTCCAAGACGAACTGCTAGAAGAAAAAGCGGTGGCGCCTTCACTTGCACTTCATGGACAATTCGAAATTCGAAATCATAGCCTATTCTGGACCTTAAAACTACAGGTGGAACAGGCTCCTCGTGCCTATGTTATCAAGGATATAGCTCACTTCATTTTTCTCATTTTTCAACAGGAAGATTACTTTGTTTCACAGAAAATCGGGACAATCAACTTATCATTAGACCAGTTTAATAAAGCTTCTCAAAATCTACTCCTCTATATCAAAAAATATTTCATCGATAGAAATGAACCTTCTTATTCCAACTTCAGTTATGGCATTAGCCCTAGAGATTGTGGACGCTATTTAGAGGCTCCTGTTAGCTATTTAAACGACCTCGTCCCACTTTTTCAAGCTTTGGACGTCTTTCAATATGTAACCTCAAAAGCCGAATATCCTCTTATATTCTTAGATGATAATCCCTTTATCCCAGAAGAAGAAATTTTTAAAGTTGTCAAATCTGATAACCATTATGAAATCATCAATACAGCTTATTTTGGTTTCATTATTCAAAAAAAACTTTGGATTCGGCACAATCACTTCCACATCATCAAAAAAGAGCACCGTTACTTTTTACATAAATTAGCTACTTGGATCTACCATTATCAGGAAAGTTCTCCTCTTATCTTTTCAAAGGAAAATAAAGCTGAACTCATGCAAATCTGTAATATCATCTCAAACTATGTTCCTATCAGTATCCCAGATGAATTACAAATCCATGACTTCATCCCCACCTTTGCCTTCTCCAAGACTAGAAATGAAATTGCTCTCAACATGGTGTGGTCATTTGGAGAAAAGCAAGTCCACTCTAAACAAGAGCTCCTAAGCCTCCCCTATACTTACCAAGCTAGCAAAGCTAGAAAAATCTATCATCAACTGCTTTCTGCTGGTTTCAAAGAGGAATTTCATAGTCTTTCTAAAATCAAAGTCGTTGATTTCTTCCTAAAAGAACTACCTCGTTTTCGTACTCTGGGTCAAGTTCAACTAGATAAATCGCTTGAAAAACTCTTAATAGAAGATCCTGCTGTCATTGACATTTTTGACGACGAAGGTTTCCTTTCAGTTCAGTTTGATTTTTCTATGATTTCAGAAGATGAGGTTGAAAAAGCTATCCAAGCTTTATGGAATCAAGAAAGCCACTACCAAACCAAGCAAGGAAAGGTTCTAGTCTTTGACGATGAAAGTCTCAAGGTTGCCCAAAGTCTCCAAGAGCTTCGCGCTAAATTTTCAGACGGAAAAATCAAGATGCACAAATCTCGTGCCTTTAGCCTTTCTGAAACCTTCAAAGACAATGAACATGTCAATTTTTCTCGTGATTTCAAAAAGATGGCTTATGACCTGACCCACCCTGAAGAATTTGACATCAAGCCTTATGAAGTCAAGGCCAAACTCCGCTCCTATCAGAAAGAAGGAGTCAAGTGGCTGAGTATGTTGGATCATTATCATTTTGGTGGAATCCTGGCGGATGATATGGGGCTAGGGAAAACCTTGCAAACCATCACTCTTCTGGAAGCCAACCTTAAACCAGAACAGAAAGCTCTTATCCTAGCTCCAGCTAGCCTTCTTTACAATTGGAAAGAAGAATTCCGAAAATTTGTACCTCACAAACAGGTTGAAGTAGCCTATGGCACAAAAACTGAGCGTATCAAACAAATTGAAAAATCTGCCACTATCACTATTACAAGCTATCCATCTTTTCGATCTGACCTTGAACACTATCAAAAACAGTCTTACGACTACCTCATCTTAGATGAGGCACAGATGATAAAAAATAGTCAGACCAAAACAGCACAAGCTTTGAGAGAATTTGATGTCAAAACCTGCTATGCCCTATCTGGAACTCCTATCGAAAACCGTCTCGAAGAGATTTGGTCTATTTCCCAGATAGTATTACCAGGACTCCTACCAAGTAAAAAGGAATTTTCAAAATTGTCACCTCAACTCGTTGCTAAACTGATTCAACCTTTTGTTCTGCGTAGGAAAAAAGACGAAGTGCTGACAGAATTGCCTGAACTGAGCGAGCACCTCTACAGCAATGAACTCAGCAGTTCACAAAAAACGCTCTATCTAGCTCAACTTCGACGTATGCAAGAAATGGTTGCAGGAGCCAGCGCTGATGAGATTAAACGTCATAAAATTGAAATCTTAGCAGGACTGACCCGACTCAGACAAATCTGTAATACCCCAGCTCTCTTTTTAGAAGACTACACAGGGGATAGTGGAAAAATGGACAGCTTATTCGAACTCCTGGACGCCATTCGTAAAAAAGGATCACGACCACTTATCTTTTCACAATTCACCTCTATGCTTGATCTCATTGAGCAAGAACTAGAGAAAAAGGGATTATCTCACTTTAAAATCACAGGACAAACCCCTTCAGATAAACGTCAAGAGATGGTCAATCTCTTCAATCAGGGAGAAAAAGACTGCTTCCTCATTTCCCTAAAAGCAGGTGGAACAGGACTTAATCTAACAGGAGCTGATACCGTCATCCTCTGTGACCTCTGGTGGAATCCAGCAGTCGAGATGCAAGCCATCGGACGAAGCCACCGCCTTGGCCAGACCAAACAAGTTGATGTCTATCGCCTCATCACCCTTGGAACCATAGAGGAAAAAATCCAAGAACTCCAAGAAAGTAAAAAAGAACTCTTCAACACCGTCCTTGAAGGACAAGAAAGCAGAAGCAATCTGAGCGTTGATGATATTAAAGAAATCTTGGGTGTTGAATAAACGAAAAAGAACTAGAATAACTACACTTAGTGGATTTATCTAGTTCTTTTTTAGGTTACAGACTTTCGCGTCCTCTTACGAGCTCTATACACCTTACTTTCATGTTTCTGTTCGGAGAGATACGATTTTGCCATCCCTTCATCTGACAGTTTTTATACCGAAAAGCAAACTAGGAAGCTAACCACAAGTTGCTCTAAGTACAGCTTCGAGATTGCAGATAGCACTGACCTGGTTTGAAGAGATTTTCGAAGAGTATTATTTCTTCAAACTTCAAATAGTCTAGCCACAGACATTTGATTCTTCTACCTCAATACAAGCAGGCTTGAGAAACGCTCTTGGGTTCACCGATAGATAATAGGCACCTAGGTCTTGCACATCAGATCTACGATAGACTCGTCGTATAAGAAAAACGCAATCCACAGATTGCAGCCTTTCTTTATCTTCTAGCTTGATAACGACTTGTCAGGATGAAAATCACAGTAAAGATGAGCATCATGATGCCATAGACAGGTAATGTTTGTCCTGTCAGTGTTGAAATTTCAAGCAATTTTTGAATTCTTGGAAATAGAGCTGTTCCAAGGAAGCCACCAACTGACCAAATAATCAAGAGCACACGCCATAGACTAAATGGCAAGCAAGCTCTAACTACAGACATGAAACCAATCGACGCTAGTAGATAATACAGAAGAGTCGAAATTTCAATGGCTGACCAGCCTTGACTGGTTCCAAAAATTTTAACAAAGAGAACACTAAAGACTACCATCAAGGCACTTGGTAGCGCACGGAGCATGGATTTTCTGAGGAAGTTTTGTTCTACTGGTTTAATATTTCGCTCAAAGGTCAATACGAACGGTGGGAATCCTTCCACAAACTGGTCAATCATGGTAATCTGAATCGGGATGAATGGGAAAATCAAAATCCATTCAGTACGTCCCAACAAAGCACTGGCAATACAGATAACTGCTAGCAAGAAGGAATAGATGGTCTTAATCAAGAAAATCGGAGCGATGTGGGCAATGTTATTGACCACACGACGACCTTCAAAGAGAATCTCAGGAACATCATTAAAGTCTGAGTTCAAGAGAACCAGATTTGCAATCTGACGAGTCGCTGGATCTCCTTCAGCCATAACGATGGAACAGTCTGCCTCACGAAGAGCTAGGATATCATTGACACCATCCCCCGTCATGGCTGTAGTATGACCTGCTTTTTTCAACGTTTGGATGATCAGTTTCTTTTGATGAGGAGAGACACGTCCGAAAATCGCTGTCTCCTCAGCCATAGCAATCAATTCCTCGTCCGTGATCTGCGAACAATCTACGTAGCTGTGGTAATCTGCAAAACCTGCTTTTTGAGCAATACTTGAAACGGTAACTGGATTATCACCAGAAATAATTTTCAGCCCTACTTCCTGAGAACGAAGATAGTCTAGCGTCTCAGCTGCCCCTTCTCGGATTGGATCTAGAATCTCAAGCAAAGCCAAGGCTTGCATATCCGATGGTTTCTGTGGCTTGTGGTAGTCAAGTTTTTCTTGACTAAGGGCCAGAACCAAGACACGAGATCCTCGTTCAAGAGCTTCTCTAGCCTCAGGAACTTCAGCATTCAACAACATCTCCGGTGCACCTAGGAAAACAGTTCCGAGACCTTCTAACTCCATTGCTCCCCATTTACGATCGCTTGAAAATGGAAGACTAGAAATCATCGGATAAGCTACTTGACCTTGGAACCGTTGACGAATAGCTTGAGCAGTTGGATTTTTATCCTCACTGTTTGCCATATAGCTGGTTAGTATGTCGGCAATAGCATTTTTATCATAATCCTGGGTCAGAGGAAGAACTGTCTCAACCTGCATCTTTCCTTGAGTAATGGTTCCTGTCTTATCCAAACAGAGCATATCCACACGTGCCAAGGTCTCAACGGAATACATCTCCTGCACCAAAACCTTTTTCAAACCAAGCTTGATAACAGCGGTTAAAAGAGAGGTAATAGTTAAGAGGGCAATCCCCTTAGGCAACATTCCCAAAAGAGCTGTAGAGGAATTCACTACAGAAGACTTCAGTGGTAAACCTTTCAAGACCAAAGCTTCAAGCAAGAGGGCAATTCCAAAAGGAATGATAATTTTCCCAGTAAATCCTGCAAGTTGATCTAGTGATTTCATGATACGAGAATTGATTGGTTTAACTGTCTTAGCTTCAAGCATGAGTTTGGCTGCATAGTTATCTGCTCCTATATGATGAACCTGAGCGAAGACAGAGCCACTTGCAAGAAAGCTACCTGACAACATTAAGTCTTCTACTTCTTTTTGCACCAAGTCGCTCTCGCCCGTTAACATGGCTTCATTGACTTCTGCAAAACCTTCTAATACAATCGCATCACTTGGAATTTGATCCCCTGCAGACAAGCGAATCACATCATCCAAAACAAGCTCTTCAGGGTCTAAAGCAATCTCTTGTCCATCACGAATAGTCGTAATCTTTTCTTTATTTAAGAGATTGAGTTTATCAACCATATGCTTGGCACGTAGCTCAGTTACAATTCCTGAAAAAGCATTAAAACAGATAACCGCAAAGAAAACCAGATTGCTCCAGGCTTGAACAAAAGCGAGCGCTAAGGCAATAGCAAAGTTTAAAGCATTGAAGAGAGTAAAGACATTTCGTTTTACAATCTGCCAAGTACTGGTACTAGCTGATGCTTTGAAATCATTGACCTGTCCCTGTTTCTGACGTTCATTAACTTCTGATTGGCTTAAGCCTATAATTTTATTTTTATCCATAAGTTCTATCATATCATTTTTTTAAAAATAATTCTAATTTCATATGAAGAGCAATTCCGCCTAAACAAAAAACATTTGCTTGTCCTAGTATGATAAGGTATAATAAAAGAAAGAAAATTGAAGGAGATACCATGTTTTATACTTATCTTCGTGGGCTGGTTATGTTGATTCTCTGGTCTATCAACGGTAATGCTCATTATCATAATACGGATAAAATTCCGAGTCAGGATGAAAACTATATCCTAGTTGCTCCCCATCGTACTTGGTGGGATCCTGTCTACATGGCATTTGCGACCAAACCGAAACAGTTTGTTTTTATGGCTAAAAAGGAACTGTTCTCTAATCGAATCTTTGGTTGGTGGATTCGTATGTGTGGTGCCTTTCCTATTGATCGGGAGAATCCTAGCGCTTCGGCTATCAAATACCCTATCAATGTTCTTAAAAAGAGCGACCGATCTCTCATCATGTTTCCAAGTGGTAGTCGCCATTCTAACGATGTCAAAGGTGGCGTAGCTCTGATTGCTAAAATGGCCAAGGTTCGCATCATGCCAGTTACTTACACTGGCCCAATGACCTTAAAAGGACTCATCAGTCGCGAACGTGTCGATATGAACTTCGGAAATCCTATCGATATCTCAGACATTAAGAAAATGAATGATGAAGGAATTGAGATGGTTGCTGAACGTATCCAATCAGAATTCCAACGTCTAGATGAGGAAACAAAACAATGGCACAATAACAAAAAACCAAATCCTTTGTGGTGGTTTATTCGCATACCAGCACTGATTCTTGCTGTCTTAGTTGCGATTATTACCATCATCTTTAGCTTTATCGCAAGTTTTATCTGGAATCCAGAAAAAAAACAAAATCAATTAGGTTAGAAGAAAATGGCTTTAGGACATTCCCTAAAGCTATTTTAATTTGACTGACAGCCGATTACTTTTAAATAAAATATTTTATTGACAAAGATTTGATTCTATAGTATACTTTTTAAGTAAGCTGATTTAGCTCAGTAGGCAGAGCGCATCCATGGTAAGGATGAGGTCGCCGGTTCGATCCCGGCAATTAGCATTCTTTAACAGTTCCTTGGTATAGGAACTTTTTTTATTGACATTTTATGAACCTTATAGTAGAATAGACAATGCGATGAGTCGATATGTAGCAAGAGCTACTATTGAGCAAAGGAGGTCATAACGCAGGAGCGGACCTTGAGAAATTGTGTGAACCTGTTTCTCACATGGAGATGCCTCTCAAAGCTTTCTGGTTTTCCAGAGAGCTTTTTTATTTTCCTAAACACTATTACATCCTATCTTTTAGCAATCCTTTCTGCACAAACCTCAATAAGCTCAAGCCTCAATCATACACTGATAGACTTATTATCCAAAAAATCCTAGCTAGGTTTAGTCATAAAGATACTAAGATGATCATTGTAATCTCTAATTACAGCAAAAGTTACAGGGAAAACTGTAATATATACCTTAGCATTAAAAGGAAAATGATATATTTTGCCCCTCGTCACAAAAAAAGACCTACCACACAAGCTAGAAAGCTTGATATGATAGGCTTTTTAATATTAGATTAACGTACAGTGCGGATACGCATTGTGTTAGTACGAACTGCTTCACCAAGTGGCACACCTGCAACGATAACGATATCATCACCAGATTTTACAAGACCTGCTTCAACTGCTTTACGTTCAGCAATTTCGAACATGTCATCAGTTGATGATGGAGTTTCTGTCAACATTGGGATAACTCCCCAGTTCAACATCAATCCACGTTCTGTCAATTCGTCAAATGTCAATGCCAAAATATCAGCATTTGGACGGTATTTAGAGATCAAACGTGCTGTGTGACCAGTCTTAGTAAGAGTTACAACCAATTTGATGTCCATTGAGTTTGTAGCATCTTTAACTGCTGAAGCCATAACTTCTGTCTTAGAGTTACGTTCAAATGAATCTGAGTTCAAACGTCCGTATTCGTTAAGAAGAGTTTGAGCGTTCTTATCGATAGTTGCCATTGTACGAACAGACTCAAGTGGGTATTTACCATTCGCTGACTCACCTGAAAGCATTGTTGCGTCAGTTCCGTCAATAACAGCGTTAAATACGTCTGATACTTCTGAACGAGTTGCACGTGGTTTTTCAGTCATTGTTTCAAGCATGTTTGTTGCAGTGATAACAACTTTACCAGCAGCGTTCACTTTAGTAATGATCATTTTTTGGTAGACTGGAACCATTTCAAATGGTACTTCGATACCCATGTCACCACGAGCGATCATGATACCGTCAGCAGCTTCAATGATTTCATCCAAGTTATCGATACCTTGTTGGTTTTCGATTTTAGCGAACAATTGAACGTGACCGTTACCAGTTTCTTCACAGATTGCACGAACTTCATTCACGTCTTTTGCAGTACGTACGAATGAGATTGCGATGAAGTTGATACCTTGTTCCAAACCGAAGCGGATATCAGCGTTATCACGTTCAGCAAGAGCTGGGAAAGGAATTTTAGTGTTAGGAATGTTTACACCTTTTTGTTTAGCGATAACACCGTCATTTTCAACTTCAACAACAAATTCACGAGTTGCATCGTCTTTTTCTACAACACGAAGGCCAAGTTTACCATCGTCAACCAATACTTGACGACCAACTTCAACATCATCATAGATGTCAAGTGCTCCAGCAACGTTCAAAGCAATCACTTCACGAGTTGATTTGATTCCTTGTTTAGTTGCAACACGGATTTTTTCACCAGTTTTGTATGAATACTCTTTAGCTTCACCTTCGAACAATTCAGTACGGATTTCTGGTCCTTTAGTGTCAAGAAGAAAACCAACTTTTTTACCTGCAAGTTTTTCTGCAAGTTTAACAGTTGCCATACGGTCACCTTGTTCTTGGTGGTCACCGTGTGAGAAGTTGAAACGGAAAGTGTTAGCTCCTGCTTCAATCAATTGAGCAATGTTTTTAGCTGAAGCTTCAACGTCAAGTTTTTCACCCCAGTATCCGTCATCACCAAATTTTTTACCACCGCGGATTTCTACCGCAGGACCCAAAGTTGCAACGATTTTTACACGTTTGTTCATGATTTTGTGACTCCTTTATATAATTCGACCTTTTATGGTCATTTTACCAGTTTAGTTAAAGTTGATTAAGACAAGCTCTTGTTTAAAGCAGAAAGTTCAATATCAGCTTTGTGAGGGTTGTTAACAACGATCTTACCATCAGCTGTTAGGCTAAATAAAGCTCCTTCTTCTGCAGTTCCAAGAATTGGATTTTCAACCATTTTCTCATTGCGAATACCAACAGCGACACCACCGATTCCTTGTTTAAGGAGTTTAACAGCATGTGCACCCATGCGTGACGCCAATACCCGGTCACGAGCAGTTGGTGATCCACCACGTTGGATGTGACCAAGTTCAGTTACACGAAGGTCGCTTGTATCTCCAGCTTCTTTTAGTTTTTGACCAAATTCTGCCGCTGACATAACACCTTCTGCCAAAACGATAATGTTGTGTTTCTTACCGTGTTCATATCCAGCTTTGATACTTGCTACGATGTCTTCCATCTTGAAATCTTCTTCAGGGATGATAATTTCATCAGCACCAGTGGCAATACCTGCCCAAAGAGCGATATCTCCGGCATTACGTCCCATTACTTCAACTACGAAAGTACGACGGTGACTTGATGATGTATCACGAATCTTATCGATGGCGTCCATCGCAGTTGTAACTGCAGTATCAAATCCGATTGTGAAATCAGTACCTACGATATCGTTATCGATTGTTCCCGGAAGTCCGATAGCAGGGAATCCATGCTCAGTCAAGCGCATAGCTCCATGATAAGAACCGTCACCACCGATAACCACGACACCTTCGATACCGTGTTTTTTCAACTGCTCAATCCCTTTAAGTTGACCTTCGAGTTTTGCAAACTCAGGGTAACGAGCAGAGTGAAGGAAAGTACCACCACGTGAAATGATGTCTCCCACTGAAGCTGCATCAAGTGGATATATTTCGCCGGCAACCATACCTGCGTATCCATCATAGATACCAAAAACTTCCATTCCTTCTGAGATTGCTTGACGAACTACTGCACGGATAGCAGCATTCATACCAGGGGCGTCTCCACCACTAGTCAAAACAGCAATACGTTTCATTTGGTTTTGCTCCTTTTTCTTTTAACATTCTAACTGATTATACCATAATTAAAGTTAAAATTCTTTTATTTTCATTGATTTTTAACGATAAATCGTTTTCATAACTATCTGACTTAAAGATTCCTGTAAACTAACATCTTTTGCAACAAAATAACTCGGTAAAAGGACATTTTTTTGTTCATTTTCGTAGCGAATGATGACTGGAATTTCTCCCTTATATTGCTCTAAAATATGATAAATTTCAGTATCATGTTCATGATCAGCAGCCTGTATCCAAAATCGTTCACTCACTGCTTCTTTTAGATTATTTAACACTAACTGAAGCCGACCATCTCTTGCCTGTACTTTTCCATTAAGATAGTAAAATCTTCCTTCATGTAAGAGATTGTTAAATTGGCGATACTGGTCAGAAAAAACAGTAACTTCCAAATTTGATTTGCTATCACTAACTTTCAAAAAGGCCATATTTTCACCTTTTTTAGTTCTGATTACTCGGATAGACTGTATCTCAACGAGTACTGTAGCTGTCTGTCCTTCAGATAGTTCAGACAAACTCACAATTGGATAGAGGGGATTCTTTGCTAAAATCAGTAAGGGATGCGGACTGATACCGACTCCAAGCCACTCCTGTTCCTTACGAAACTTTTCGACTTGCGTAAAATCCTCACTCTCAAGCCAATTGTAGCTATTATCTGCAAATAAACTACCCAATTCTTCCACAAAAATAAATAAAGTAGGTAAGTTGGATAAGATTTTTTGGCGATTTTTTTCAAAACTATCGAATAAACCAATCTCGACTAGGGGAGTTAAAAGACTCAACTTCTGATAATTTTTAGGCAAGCGAGTGACAAAATCTTCGACACTACTAAAAGGACGATTCTCTAAAATCCAATAGGCAAAATCTCGAGGCATCCCCTTGATACTCTTAAGTCCCAAGTAGATAGTCTTGTCTGTCAATTTATCCAGATACGGAATTGTATTGATAGAAAGTGGTGTCAGTTCAAAGTCCATTTCAAGGGCATCGAGAATATAATCTCCACTGGCATAGTTGAGCATAACTTGATAAAAGATTTCTGGGTAATGTGTTTTAAAGTAAGCAAGCTGGAAGGCTAAAGCCGCATAAGCATAAGCATGCGATCGGTTGAAACCATAACCAGCAAATTTTTCCATGACAGCAAAAACCTGCTGAGCCTGTTCTTTTCCATGACCTTTTTCGAGTGCTCCTTGGATGAAACTTTCCTCCATTCGGTGCATCTCGGCCGCATTCTTTTTCCCCATAGCACGACGTAAAATGTCGGCCTTCCCAAGGCTGAAACCAGCGTAACGCTGTGCCACTTGCATAACCTGTTCTTGGTAAAGCATAATTCCATAAGTTGGAGCTAAAATATCTTCCAAAACTGGGTCCAGAACTGTTACCTTTTCTTTACCATGTTTTCGAGCCACAAAGTTGTCGATATAGTCACTCGCTCCCGGTCTGTTGAGGGAAGTCGTTGCCACTACTTCTTCAAAGCTTTCTGGTTTCACGCGCTTTAATAAGCGAATAGCACCAGGTTGTTCAAACTGAAAAATTCCCTTGGTCTTTCCAGCTGCAAAGAGGGCTAAAGTTTCCTTATCCTCAAGGTCAATATTCTCAATCCTTAGCTGAATTCCTTGAGTTTCAAATAAGAGCTCCTGCATTTTTTGAGCGAAAGTTAGGTTTCTTAAGCCCAAGAAATCCATCTTGAGCAAGCCATTTCCCTCGACTCCATGAGCATCATACTGGGTAATGAGCATATCCTCACCATACTTAAGAGGAATATAGTCCGTTAGATTTTTATCACTAATCACGACACCAGCAGCGTGGATAGATGTCTGTCGAGGATAGCCTTCTATCTTTTTGGAAATTTCAAAAGCCTTTTGGTACTCAATCTTACTTTGAATCAGTTGTCTAAATCCTAGATTGCCTTCATAGGCGCTTGTCAAGGTATCTTTGAAACCAATTTTCTTAGTTATGGATGTTAACTCGTACTCGGGAACACCATACCGTTTAAAAACATCTCGGATAGCCTGTTTGGCACCAAAAGTCGAGTAGGTGACTATCTGAGCAGCGTGAATACTACCATAACGGTCACGAACATAGCGAATAAACTCTGGACGATAGATATCGGGAATATCAATATCGATATCGGGCATGGTATAACGTTCACGATTTAAAAAGCGCTCAAAGATAAGATTCTTAGCTACAGGATCAATACCAGTAATATTTAAGGCATAGGCCACTAGACTTCCAACTGCAGACCCACGTCCCATTCCCATATAATATCCCTGAGAACGACCGAAACGTAAGAGATCCCAGACAACCAAGAAATAGTCATCGAATCCCATGTCATGAATCACAGATAGTTCTTCTTCCAAACGTTCCTGATAAACTGAATCGAGTAAGCCTTTCTGTTCCAAGCCCTTAATAGCTCTTTCGCGCAACTCTTCAACAGCAGGACGCTCTGGATTGAAACGTGGAAGCTTGAGACTACTATCAATCTCATAGGAAGCTTCCTTGATTAATCTTGCAAGATTTTCAAGCGCGAGTGGAAATTTCTCTAAAAAAATCTGTTCTAAACGATCAGCAGGTAAAAACAAGCCTTGTTGCGATTGAACATCTACCTCTCGCAAGGTCACATTTTCCTTAATCGCCTTGAGCATTTGAAGCGTTTCTAAATCCTCAGGTTCGAAAGAATTAACACGATAAAGAGGGAGAATTGGTCGAGAAAAATTCGACTGAACTGTATCTGGATATACTCCGATATAATAGTCATGCCCTAAGTCCAAGGAATCAATTGCAGAATAATAGGGAACAATAACACAAACATCTTCTAGATAGGGGAAAAAATCAGTCCATTCCTTTTTACCTGTCATTTTTAGAGTCGAAAGCTTCATGATATTTCGATAGCCATGATTTGACAAGGCTAAAAATCGAAGGTTGACGAGTTCCTCCTTATGATGAACAGACACCTCAAGACCTAATACAGGCTGAATCCCCTGTTTTTGGCACTCTTTGATAAAATAATAAGCCCCATAGAGATTATCAATATCCATGATTCCAAGTGCTGAGTAGCCGTATGCTTTTCCTTGATCAACATACTTCCGAATGGAAATCATACTCTCCATGAAACTATAAACCGTTTTTGTATCAAGTTGTGCAATCACTCGCTATCACCTCCCTTTTTCTCCTTATATTATACCATTTTAGAAAATAGAAAAACAATTTCTTTCTCCCCTTGTAGAAAAAAGAACCACAGTTGAATTAACCGTGATTCCCATTCATTATTCTAGCTCTAGGATAGGATTTGTAGCTGTCAAGTGGCTGATCTTACCACTGACACCAAAATATTCCTCAATTTTAGTATGTAATTCTAGCATTGCTTCCCGAGCTCGTGATGCTTGGTCTTCATTGATAGCTTCAATGACTAAAACAGCATCTTTGGTTTCTTCTGTTAACATGGTTCTTTGGGCTTCACGCCAGTTTAAACACCGACAAACCGCACCTTGTTCATCAAAATAAATAATTTCATCGGCTAATGCAGGAGCATCACTTTCGGCCCCTAGTGGAAAGAAGGATTCATTCCCTTGAGCTCTTCCGAGACATAAGTCACCAACAATCTTAGCTAAATCCTCTCCCCCACAAGGAACAGCGTAAGAAAGTGAAACACTATTATAAATATCTACCAAAGGATTTATTGGATTAAATTCTCTTCCTTGACTTACACGCTTTAATAAAGCTTCAATAGAAGAACGAGCACCTTTTTTGGTTTTGAATTTAGTGAATGCCTGACGCCATTCTTGAATCACTTCATTCTGAGTGAAATTTTCATCTGGTATAAAAGTCCGAGCTTTTTTCGTCCCTTCATCTAGTAAAGCTTTAAAATATGGATCCTCATTCTCATCAATAGTATTGTTGAGACCTTTTACCACCAATACAGAGATTTGAGCATCTGGAAATAGTTGCCAAAAATCATCTTTTACATGAACTTTCATGACCTTGCCTCCATTCTTTTTCTTTCATTCTACCACAAATTCAAAAAAAAGAGTAGCATACAAGCTACTCGATAGGAACTATAATGAATTTTCACGAATCACTTCTACCTTGTATCCATCTGGATCTTTGATAAAGTAATAGTTTGGTTGAGTCCCTGGAAGTCCATTAGGTGCTGTCACTTCATAGCCTTTGTCGCTATGTTCTTTGTGAAGAGCCTCAAGATCAGGTGTGCTTAGGGCGATGTGAGCAAAACCATCACCGACAACATAAGGTCCGTGATCATAGTTGTAAGTCAACTCCAACTCATAATCATCACCTTCAAGTCCAAGATAAACAATAGTGAATGCATAGTCTGGAAAGTCTCTACGACGTAATTCCTTAAAACCAAAAGCATCTTGATAAAAAGCGATTGATTTTTCAAGATTTTCTACTCGCAAGCATGTGTGTAGCATTTTTGAAGCCATTTTTTCTCCTTTGTTAAAAAAGACTGGGACAAACTTGTACCAGTCTTATGAATAATTATTTACCAAGTTTTGCTTTAGCTGCATCTGCAAGAGCTGTGAAAGCTGCTGCATCGTTAACAGCCAAGTCAGCAAGCATTTTACGGTTAACTTCGATCTCAGCCAATTTCAAACCATGCATCAATTGTGAGTATGAAAGTCCGTTCAAACGAGCTGCCGCATTGATACGTGTGATCCACAATTTACGGAAGTCACGTTTCTTTTGACGACGGTCACGGTATGCATAGTAGTAAGAGTTCATTACTTGTTCTTTTGCAGTACGGAACAAGATGTGTTTAGCTCCATAGTAACCTTTTGCTAATTTAAGAATACGTTTACGACGTTTGCGTGATACAACGCCACCTTTAACACGTGCCATGTTTTATTTCCTCCAAATATTTCCTAGAATTGTTTACTTACAAATACGCGATTATTTCAAGCGAGTAAGCATTGCTTTGATACGTTTGAAATCTCCTGCATGCACCATAGATGCTTTACGAAGATGACGACGTTGTTTTTTAGTTTTTCCGTGGAAACGGTGAGATGTGTAAGCACGGAAACGTTTAAGTCCACCAGAACCTGTACGTTTGAAACGTTTAGCTGATGCGCGGTGTGTTTTTTGTTTTGGCATGATTTTTTCTCCTTTATTTAACTTTCTGACAATTATTTTTTGTCAGTTGCTGGCGCCAATTGCATGAACATTTGGCGTCCATCCATTTTAGCACGTTGTTCAATGATAGCAATATCTTGAGTTGCTTCAGCGAACTCGGCTAAAACTTTTGCACCAATCTCTTTATGGGTGATCATACGCCCCTTAAAGCGAATGGATACCTTCACTTTGTTTCCTTTTTCAAGGAACTTGCGAGCATTGCGAAGTTTAGTTTCGAAATCACCCTTGTCGATAACTGGGCTCAAACGAACTTCTTTCACGGTCACAACGCTTTGTTTTTTGCGTTGCTCTTTTTGTTTCTTCTGGTACTCAAATTTGAACTTACCGTAGTCCATAATTTTCGCAACAGGAGGTTTAGCTTGAGGTTGAATGAGAACCAAGTCCACATTAGCTTCGTCCGCAAGTGCTTGCGCTTCGCTTAGTGGTTTGATACCCAATTGCTCACCTTCAAGACCGATTAAGCGAACTTCGCGTACACGAATTTCATCATTGATGAATAAGTCTTGCTTTGCTATGGTTTTCACCTCTTTTTTTAATTTAGAGAAAAACAAGAGCGGACTTGCTAACGCAAACCCGCACTACATGATTGTATTTCATTTCTGAAATTTGATCCGTAGGGGCCAGACAACGTTAGTCGCAAGGCGAGAAGTTCTCACTTCTGCTTTTCTCAACTTTTATATGATATCAAGTTTTCCCCTACTTGTCAAGATTAAAACTATCTTTTTTTAATTTTTTTAAATATTTGCCTACTGTGAACTTACTGGTTACGAGAATAGTAAATCTCATGTGGCTTCAAACGAGTGTTGAGTAGATCTGATACCGTCACAAAACTATATCCTTGTTCCTGTAGATACTCAATTACTTTTGGTAGTGAATTAACAGATGTTTGATGGATATCATGCATTAAAATGATAGATCCATTGCTTACCTGACGCTGAATTTCTGTCAAAATCGCTGCTTCATTTTTACTCTTCCAATCCAAACTATCCACATCCCACATGATAAAGCTTAAATCAAGGCTATTACGAATATCATCTGAGATTGCACCGTATGGTGGACGCATCAATTTAGAGCTTTTCCCAAGAACTTTTGTAATAGCATCTTCGGTATCTGTAAGCTGTTTCTTAGCGTCTTCTAATGACAGTTTTGTTAAAACCGGGTGATTCCAACTATGGTTTCCAACTTCATGACCTTCAGACTGCATACGTTTAAGAATCGACTCATTACCTGCAATATTCTTTCCTTGTACAAAGAAGGTTGCTTTGATCTTATACTTGGCTAGAATATCTAAAGCTTGTGGAGTTGTATTTCCATCTGGTCCATCATCAAAGGTAAGAGCTACTACTTTTTTATTTTTCTCAGCCTGAGCCTTCTTATAAAGTTCTGCATCCTTTTCAGTTAGATAGGACGATTGGATAACATCAAAGAAGTCTGAAATAGGCAAAGCTATTTCTTCTACATTATTGGTTGCTTTGATTGGATAAAGAACCAATTGACTATCTTTGTATGCAAACTTCCAAGATGATAAATCGCTAGCTGTAAAATCGGCTATTACTTGATCAACAAGAGTTTGTTCAATCTTTTTATCTTGGAGCGTTGACTTGATATCCTCAAGAAACTTCTCTTTAGCTTTGCTAGCATCTGTAAAGAGCTGATCTAATGTAAACAGGGTCCCATCTTCCTTAAGATAAAGCTGATCTAATGAGGTATTTTCTAATTCCACCACAGTAGAATCACTCAGGTCATAGGCCTGTTTTTTTACAAGATGGCTCTCCACACCTTTGATAGAGGATGAATCTTTTTCAGAGTAGTAAAAAATCAAATGTTCTTTATCTTCTACCTTATCCGTGATATCTTTTACAATGATATCCTGAACAGAGGTAATGACCTTGTCCCCCGTCATAGGATAGTAGGTGATGATTTCTGCCTGCCCCTTACGAAAATGATCCTTCTGACTTCCTTGTGAATAAGAATCATCTTTTTCTTTTTTCAGTGCTTCAATTTTTTGCTCAAAAGCTTGCTTCGTCAAGACTTTATAAGCAATACCAGCACCTAATGTTAAGATTGTGAAGAATAGAAGCCCCACAATAATCCACAAATTTCTTCTCTTCTTGTCATTTATTTTACAATTTGTTCTTTTTTTAGTCATAGTCTTATCATATCAAATCAGGCCTATAATTTCAATGATAAATAGGAAAATGTCCATTTTTTAAGAAAAGAAAGAGGTTGGGACAAAAGATCCCGACCTCACTTTTTATTAGCAATCAAACTTTGACGCGGTAGCTGATTGGACTTTTTGTTCGTCTTTGAGACTCCAAAAACTCCTAATCATCTTCGCGGGGCTGGGACTACGAAATCGAGACTTTGTCTACCGATTTCTTTCCCACCGCCTTTTATTAATTAAAATCGAATGATTTCTCTTGTTTTTTCATATGAAGAAACAAAGCGATTTGTTACTCCTGGTTCAGCTACTTCCAAAGCTTGGGAAATCTTTTCGAAAGATGCTTGATAATCAAAGGCATTTTCAAAGATTTCTAAAGATTCATGGAAGGCTTGTTGAATCCCTTCATCAAATGATCTGTAGCGGTTAGAATATTGAAGCAATTGCTCTGTCAAGGTTGCATATTGCACAATACTGTAAGTTTCTGTTTCCAAAACTTCCATATCATGTGATGCAATTTCTAGGATACGATTAACAGACTCAATGTTGACTTGTGACTGTTCCAACTCTGCCAGCAAATCCTCAGTACTATGGCTAGCAGCAAAGAACAATTTCAAGAAGTTCTGTGGAATTCCTGGAAGATTTCTCTTTTCCATGTAACGCTTAATGGTGTGGAGTCGATTAACGTAGACATTTGCCTTTTGACGAGCATTGACATCGTCTTTTTCAATCTGTACTAGACGTTCGCTCACTGAAACTTGATCATCTTCAATTTCTTTTAATGTAGCTTGAACATTTTCTAAACGTTCTTCCAATACAGAGTAAGCTTCTGAATATTCCTCTTGTTCTGAAGTCAAATCACTAACTGTAACTTCTAGGGAATCCAAATCCACTTGAAGACGACGGACGTGATTTACATCACTCTCAGACATCAAGTAAGTTTTGCTCAAGCGTTCAATATCTTTCACCAAGACTTGATTATTGTCTTTTAAGTGGTCAAGATAGGTTGGAAGTGTTGACAACAAGTTTTCAACAACTTTTTGAGAAGCAATCTCTCGTGTGAAAATATTATAGAGAGCATTGATTTCTTCTTGAATCTGAGTGTTTTCATATTCAGCATTGTCCAATTCCAATTTTTTAATATTTTCTTGGTTATTTTTCAAAGCTTCATACAATAACTGTAAACGTGATTCAATGTCAGTTTCTACAAAGTGATAGTTGGCATCAAGCAACTTACGATAGCCAGCCTCTAGATCTTCAAGTTGATCAGGGAGTTCTGTCGTTAGTTTAGTAACAATTGCTGGAATTCTCTCGACGATATGCGTCAAAGCGAGGATATGATTTTCAGCATTATCCAGAATTCCTGCTGCTTCAACTGGATCTCCTGAAGAGTTTAGCGTCACAAATTGAGAAAATTCTGATTGGATGTTCTCCAATTGTTTTTCAATTTCAGGAAGTGCTTGACCATATTTCTCAGAATCTTCTGCGACTGTTTTTTGCAAGCTTTCAAATAAATCTAAAGCATGCAAGACACGACCACTATTTTTTGATTCTTGTTTTTCTAGATCTGCCAAAGCATTTCGAATGGAAGCAATATCTTCTTCGATAAGGGTAATCTGGCTTTCAATTTGATCAATTTTGTGTTGAGCTTTCAAGAAGCGAAATGAATTATTGTACCCTTCTGCTTCAAACAGGTTATTCTCAATATCTGCAAATGAGTTGAGGGATAGGTCTACCCATTTTTGGTTCCACTCTCTAAATGCAATCTGACTTTGACCAATCAGATGCATATTCTTAACAGCTTCAACTTCATCGTTAACTGGAAGGTTATACAACTCTTCCTTTCTTCCTTCTAGTACTGCGAGCCTCTTTTCATTTCGTTTGCGTAACAAAATCGCTACAACATAAGCAATGATCAGAAGAGCCGCGATTACAATCATAATAATAATCAACAGATTATCAGACATATCAAACTCCTTTTTATACTTGAAACAATTGTAATGATTATATCATATTTTTCAAACCATGGAAACTATTTCCAAATTTTTTTAAACGTCAAGCGTGCTGTAAACAGCATTTTCTTCAATAAATTCTCGACGTGGTTCTACACGGTCACCCATGAGCATATCAAAGATTTTATCTGCTTCTGCAGCATCATCAACTGATACACGCGCCATGAGACGATGTTCTGGGTTCATAGTTGTTTCCCAAAGTTGATGGTCATCCATTTCTCCAAGACCTTTATAACGCTGAATAGTTGGTTTTGAACGTCCTTCACTATAGCGAGCCAAGGCTTCCTGGAGACGGATTTCTTGATCTGCTCCAGGTTGGATGTATTCTTTAATTTCACTGCCGACCTTAACACCGTAAATTGGTGGTTGAGCGATATAAACATAACCTGCTTCTAAAACGGGTTTCATATAACGATAAATCAAGGTTAACAAGAGGGTACGGATGTGAGCTCCATCGACATCGGCATCCGTCATGATAACGAGTTTTTGGTAACGGGCCTTGCTAACATCAAATTCAGCACCAAAGCCTGTTCCCATAGCTGTGAAAAGGCTACGAATTTCTTCATTGGCAAGGATTTTATCCATGCTGGCCTTTTCAACGTTGAGGATTTTACCGCGAATTGGTAAAATCGCTTGGAATTCACGGTCACGACCAGACTTTGCAGAACCTCCCGCTGAATCTCCTTCGACGATGAAAAGTTCAGTTTCAGCTGGATTGTTTGATGAACAGTCTGCTAATTTCCCTGGAAGGTTTGAAATCTCAAGACCAGATTTCTTACGAGTAACCTCACGCGCACGCTTGGCTGCTACACGCGCCTTAGCTGCCAAAATCCCTTTTTCAACAATCCGCTTAGCAATCTGTGGATTTTCCATTAGGAAGTCTGAAAATGCTTCACTAAAGAGGCGATTGGTAATCTTGACAACTTCACTATTTCCAAGTTTAGTTTTCGTTTGTCCTTCAAACTGCGGATTTGGATGTTTAACAGAGATAACGGCAGTCAATCCTTCACGGACATCCTCACCTGTAAGGTTATCTTCGTTATCTTTTAGGAGTTTGTTTTTACGAGCGTAGTCGTTAATGACACGGGTTAAGGCTGTACGGAATCCTTGTTCATGCGTTCCACCCTCATGTGTATGAATGTTATTGGCGAAACTCATGACATTTTCATGGTAACCCGTTGTGTATTGCATGGCTACTTCAACTGTGATGTCATCCATTTCTCCATCTGTGTAGATTGGCGTATCAAAGATGACATCTTTGTCTTCATTGATATACTCAACGTAACTCGCAATTCCACCTTCGTAGTGGTAGTGTCTTGTTTGTTCAAGTCCCTCACGTTTGTCAGTGATAGAGATTTGAAGGCCACGGTTCAAAAAAGCTAGCTCCTGAATCCGCTTGTTTAATTTATCAAAATCAAAAGTTGTTGTTTCTGTAAAAATCTCTGGATCTGGCGTGAAGTGTACGGTTGTACCTGTTTTATCTGTATCTCCAATCACCTCAAGGTCAGCAACAACATGTCCACGACGGTATTCTTGGTAATGGATTTTTCCATTTTTGTGAACACGAACATCCAACTGAGTTGAAAGGGCATTTACAACCGATGAACCTACACCGTGGAGTCCACCTGAAACCTTGTAACCGCCACCGCCAAATTTACCTCCAGCGTGAAGAACGGTAAAAACAGTTTCAACGGCAGGACGGCCTGTCTTTTCTTGAATATCAACAGGGATACCACGTCCATCATCAACAACCGTGATAGAGTCATCTGGCTCAATAAAGACCTGAATATGACTAGCAAATCCCGCCAAGGCCTCATCGATAGAGTTATCAACGATTTCCCAGACTAGGTGGTGAAGACCTTCTTTTGAAGTCGATCCGATATACATTCCAGGACGCATACGAACGGCTTCCAGACCTTCCAAAACTTGAATCTGACTGGCATCATAATCCTGTGCCTGTTGGTTTTTGATTTCTTCTGTCATTTTTTCCCTTTTTCTTACATTTCTAATACTTGTCTCAATGTCACGATATTTTCAAATAGATGCGTCGCTAAGCCTGCTGCTTGTCCAGCTTCAATATCGATAGGACGGTCACCAATCACGATACCAGAACTAATCTTATACTTATCTCGCAAATAGATCATAGACTCTGGATTTGGTTTTCGCTTAAAGCCAGAGCTAGCTGTTACTACTTCTGTAAAATAGTCAGCAATACCCGTCTTTTCAAGGATATCCAAAACTTGGTCATTGCGATGCGAAACCAAAAAGTTCCGTCCTCCCTGGTCTGAGATTTCCTCCAATAAAGCAGGTACTCCCTCAAACAAGGCAGGATGTTCAAGCTCTCGCGCTTCGTTTTCCTTATATTTTTCTAAAAAATGCTCTATTGTTGGGGCAAATTGGTCAATCGCAAAAGCAGTTGACACTTTCAAGGCATTGTAAACTTTATCATGTTCTTCTTCAATTCCAAATTGAGCTAATGTTTCCACAAAAGCCGCGGTCGAAGTCTCATAATTATCAAGTAAAGTTCCACCTAAATCCCATATGTAATCGTGATATTTCATACCCTTCATTATAACATTTTTTCATCAAAAAAGCGACGATTTCCTTCTATTTTAACAGTAAAAAACGAGAAGAATCCCCTCATTGATAGATTCCTCTCGTTTTAGTTAATCTAATCCAAACACATCACGATAGAGCATGGCTTCTCTCAAAGCAGTTGCATCTCCACCAAGTTGTTCTACTAAGTTATAAGCAAAGGCTAGGGCAGTTGCTGGACCGCGACTGGTAGTCAGTTGACCATCAACAACTACTGTTTCCTTACGATAGTGACCAGCAGCAATTTGCTCTTGAACACCATCATAGCAGGTGAACTCTTTATCCTTGAGGAGACCAGCTCGATTCAGTACAATTGGTGCTGCACAAATGGCTGCTACTTTTTTACCAACTTGCTCAAATTTTTGAAGTTCAGCAATCAATTGCTCATTATCACGCAAGTGAGCTGAACCTGGCATACCTCCTGGTAGGACAATCATGTCGTAGTCAGATAAATCACCATCAAACACACGATCTGCTTGTACTTGGATGGCATGTGATCCCGTCACTCGGGCTTCAAAACCAACCATATGACAAGTAATATTGGCACGACGTAATACGTCCACAACTGTTAGGGCTTCGATTTCTTCAAAGCCATCTGCTAAGATAACTGCAACTTTAGCCATGATTTACTCCTTATTTAACTTTTTTCAAAACAACTTTCTTCCGTTTAAATCTTGTCTTACCGCTCTTTTCATCAGCTAGATGCGTTTGATAACTCATCGATAGAAGCAATCCAACACCAATCAGATTACTGATAATGGCTGATCCCCCTTGGGAAATAAATGGTAGAGGAATCCCCGTCAGAGGAAGGAGACCTGTCACTGCACCGATATTTTCAAAGATATGGAACAAGAGCATCATAATAAATCCAGTTGAAATGTAGGTATAAAATTGATTATTAGACTTCAGAGTGATTTTTAACATTCGATAGATAAGTAGGAGATAAAGTGTAATTACAAGGACAGAGCCGATAAAACCAAAATCTTCTGCAATGACTGTAAAAATCATATCACTCTCACGAACGGGAATGAGGAGATTGGATACATTAAATCCTTGACCAAACAGACCTCCACTACCGATGGCGATTTGCCCTTGCGCCTGTTGATAGGTGGTCGTTTGTGCATAATCAAAGGGATTGAGCCAGGCAAGGATACGGTTAATCTGATAGGTTGGCATCCCGATTTGATGTATGAAAGCACGCCCATCTTTTGTGATGAAAATTGCCAAAAATCCTGCAATTCCCGATACAGCTGTTACAAAAATTGGAATGATGATTTTCCATGATACCCCAGAAAGCAAGACCAGTCCCGCAAAGATTGCGACAAAGACCAAGGCCGTTCCTAAGTCACTCTGCAGGGCCAGTAAACCTAAGACTGGCAGCGTGAAGATAATCATCCACAGTATCAAGAGGAAATCTAAAGGAATCGTTCGTTCACTTTCCTTGTGTTTCTGTGTGAATTGAACAACAACCCGAGCCAAGATCAAAATATAGGAAATTTTCATGAATTCGGAAGGTTGGAAAAGTGTCACTCCTCCAATTGACACCCAGTTTTTAGCCCCTGTTGCTGCCACTAAATTGGGATTGTAAAAAATCAAGGGTAAAACCATAAGGACTAGACCTAGGGCGTAGAGATAGGGAGTCGCCTGCCATAAAAATTTTGTATTAAAGAACATGACTACAAAGCTGATAACAATTCCCAATACGATCCAAGCTAGTTGCTGACCGAGAATAGGCCAAATATTATGTGGATAGTCATGACTGACAGCAATGTAAATAGCTACCACTCCAGTCACCAGCAAACAGAATACTGGTAAAATCAAACTATAATCGACTCGAGAGTCGAGAGAACGTTTCATAAAGGTCTCCTTCATTCTTTCAGATGTTTATTTTGTTTTTTGTGTAAAAATTCTTGAACTTTTGAGAATACTTGCTCTTTGCCAACTTCTCTCACTCGACTAGTCTGTGACAAAGCCTTGCTAATCTGCTTTCCATATCGTTTGCTTGTCATTCGGCTATCCAAGATAAGGACAGATGAGCGCTGTCCAAGACGACGCATGGTTCTACCAATCGCTTGTTTAAGGCGAATGATAGCCATCGGCAGTTGATAGTCATAGAAAGGATTTTTCCCTTCAATGCGAAGTTCCTGATTCATTTTTTTCGTAAAGGGATCTTCTGGATTTTGGAAGGGCAAGCGTGTCACCACTTCAATTACTCGAGGGTGAGTTGCAAAATCAACTCCCTCCCAAAAACTTCCTGCCCCTAGTAAGAGTTGAGAGTCTCCTCTTTCAAATCGTTTCTTGAGTTGAGCAGGATCTCCGTTCTTATACTGGGCTAGATGAGAAAGAGATAGAGTATCTGATACCTGCAACAAAAGGTCTTTTGAAGTGAATAAAACGAGCATGGGTTCTTCAAGATAGGACAAATCTTCCAGTACTTCTACGAGAGCCTGAGCATAGTCTTCTTGAGAGGTTTCTGTCACCAATGGAAAATCCTTAACAACCAAGATTTCTTGATTTTCTTGAAAATTCTCATCCAATTTGTCAAAAGCTGCATGAGGAAATCCCATTAGTTCTGGTAAAGATACCCTGCTACTAATTTCCAAGGTTGCAGAGACAGCTAAGAGCTGACAGCTTTCTGGAAAGATCTCCGAAAAGAGCAGACGTTGATTGCGACTGGAAGAAATGACAACCTTCTTGCTAGACAAGTCTGAGGCTGATAGCCAAAATTCTCCATCAGTGCAGAAAAATCGCTGATAGTCCTGGAAAGCTTGAACGTCTAGCTCAGAGAAATCCTGCTGGAGTTGTGCTATTGTAGTCGTCGGGCACATTCTTCGTTTGCCAGATAGGAACTGGTCCATCAAGTGACAAAGCTCAAAGCGAATACTCTCCATCAAGCGTCTCTGAAGCGTCCCTTTTTCTCGAACTAAGGCTTGATCTAGTTGGTCTACTATGTCGTTTAAAACGAAACTCTTCTGCGAAAGATTTTCCAAAGTTAATAAGATCTTCTGGGCCTCATCCAAGATCAAGAGACGGCCCTCTAGTAGACTGGGATCGTCCTCAAGTCGGGTAACGAGATAAGCATGATTGGTCACAAGTAGCTGGCAAGAGCGAGCTTTTTTCTGCCCCCGTCTCCAAAAATCCTCCAACCAAAAGAGAGAAGCTTTGGGAAGTTTCCCATCATGTACCAAGTTTGGCAAAAATTGCTGGTAACGGTAAAGCTGGCCAATCTCATCTAGGTCCCCCGTTTCTGTTTCAGTCAACCAAACTAGAAGTTGCATCTTGAAACGTGTGTACAAGCGATTGGACTCTTCTTCCTCTAGCGCTACATGAAAGGCATCTAGTTTTAAGTAATTTTGTGGTCCTTTCAGACTATGAATCGAAAGGTGAAAGACCTCTTCCAATCTACGAGCCTCTTCTTGCATCACTTGATTTTGTAGAACTTTAGTAGGAACACTGAGGAGGATTCCTTTTTCGTTTTCTAGTGATAAGGCTGGCAGGAGATAGCCGTAGGTTTTTCCAATTCCAGTCTGAGCTTGCACAAAGGCAAGATTCTCATTCTGTAGAAAAGTTTGAACCTTCTGGGCGAAGCGTTCTTGCAAGTTTCTCTCCTCCAACCCCAACAAGGCAATATTGGTCTGGAAATCTTTTGAGAGTTTGCGTGGAGAAAGGGCTGGTTTTTCCTTTTTCAAAAACAGACCCTGCACCTCAACTAAGTCATGTTCTACAAGGATGGACTGCTTCTGATAAACTTCCTCAATGACCAGATAAGACTCATATAATAAACCATCTGACAAACTTAACAAGCGTTCCAATAAGCCTTTTGGCAGTTGAAACATTTTTTGTCGCATACAGAGAAAGAGCTCTGCTGTTGCTTGGGCATCTGATAGGGCCGTATGGGCTTTTTCTAGTGAAATACCCAACTCTTGACAGAGAATCCCCAGGTTATACTTTTCAAGCTGAGGATAAAAGACTTGAGCCAATTCCACTGTATCGATACGGGGAGTGCGCAATTCATAACCTTCAAAAAAGAGAAATTCTGCCAACAAATTAGCATCGAACTGGACATTGTGCGCAACAAAAACACCGTCCTTGACCAAGTCAAAAATTTTTCCAGCCACCTGAGAAAACTCTGGTGCCTCTGCTAGTCGCTGGTCGGTCAAGCCCGTTAATTCTTTGATATGAGAATCCAAGGGTTCATGGGGATTGACATCCGTTGCAAATTGGTCAACAATCTCGCTATTTTCAATGACCACGATTCCTACTTGGATAATTTTTGCCTTGCTTCCGGTACTGGTCGCCTCTAAATCCACGACAACGTACCGATCATTTCTAAAATTCATCATTAAAAATTATATCAAAATTTACAGCATTTGACATCCATGAACTTTATTGCAAGGGGCAAGTTTCTTGCGAGTTTTTCTAAAAAATGATTGAATAGAAATGTAGAAAAGGAGGGACATCATGAACCCATTAGATTTGTTTAATCAAGTAAAAGAGCTAATCGAGAAAAAAGATTTGGCTGCCGCAAAAACCTTTGTCGAAGAAAATAAGGACCAACTCGGTGAATACCTTAGTCAAGCTCAAAGCCTGATTTCAGGAACAGAAGGGATCAGTAATCTTGTTGATAAGGTCAAAGGCCTCTTCTAATTCTTAAAAGGCACCTGAAAACCTCGAGCCCACTGAAAAAGTAACTCTCTTACTTTTAATAAAATCATGACCACCCGTCTAACGGGTGGTTTGTAGCAGGGCTATAAGCCCAAATTACCAGCCAGCGCCTAAAGACGCTGGTTTTCACTTTGTTCAAGCCTTATTGCTCTTGACTCGTCACTTGCCTCTCAAAGAGGCTTTGGTATTACTTACCACTATCCCTAAAGGGATCCTCATATTCTTTTACACTTAATTTATCTAGTGCTATATCATGCTTTTCCTGTTCTTGAATATATTTCTTAATTGTGGCTTCATTGAGTCCAACCGTACTCACATAATATCCTTCCGCCCAGAAATGCCGATTCCCAAACTTGTATTTGAGATTGGCGTGTTTGTCAAACATCATGAGCGCACTTTTTCCTTTTAAATAACCCATGAAACTCGAAACACTTATCCTCGGTGCAATACTTACTAACATATGTACATGGTCTGGCATCAAGTGTCCTTCAATAATTTCAACTCCTTTATAACTACACAATCGATGAAATATCTCGCCTAAACTACTTCGATATTGATTATAGATGATTTTTCGTCTATACTTAGGGGTGAACACAATGTGATACTTACAGTGCCACTTTGTGTGTGATAAACTATGAGCCTTTTGTGCCATATTTTTCTCCTTTCGCTTTACAATTGGCTTGAACACCTTTATTGTATCGCGTTCGGAGTTTTTTTGGTATAACCTTCGACGCGCACCCGCATAGCGGGTGGTTTATTTGTCTCGCACCTAACGGAGCGAGACGAACTGAAAGCCATATAATAAAAAAGACCGATTCAAAATCATTAGAGAATACAATTCTAAAATTGAAATTTTTCGTGCTAATTCTATGAAATCTTGATTTTCTAATAAATTTGTACTTATTTCCTTCAACCTATACTAATACCCCATTGTTTCAAGTTTGTAATTAAATCAAAAGTATTAGATATAATTTAAAAATCGTGTTTTAAGCTCTCGTTGACCAATATCATAGTTTGCTATTTAAATTTAACTAAAAAAATCATTATACAAATCAATCTACTAAAGATGAATTTATGGTATACTAATGATAATAAATAGTTATCGGTAGGAGAGTTACAGTGAATACTAAAGTAGATTTAGTTGAAATAGAAAAGTTTTATAATGAACATGAAGTTATCTGGTATAACAATTGGTATAGATATACGAATAAGTCAATTGATTTATTTTTAAAGAAAAACTGTACTTTTACTAATGATGAAATTATTCTGAATGCCGGATCTGGGGGGAATACATACGGTTTATCAGGATACACAATCCATATGGATATTGCTGAAAAAACATTAAGTGCAGTCTCTAACAAAATTATTGGGAATGTAGAGAACATTCCTGTTAACGATAAGTACTTTGACCATATTATCTGTGTAGGTTCGGTGATAAATTATTGTGATGCCAGCAAAGTGATTAGTGAATTTGAGCGTGTGTTAAAAGTTGATGGTACTTTATATTTAGAATTTGAACCTAGCAATAGTTTCGAGTATTTTGGAAGTAATAAATATAAAAAATCCGTCTCTATAATTGAAACGGATTACTTAAAGACTAGACATCGTAATTGGATTTTTTCTATAAAATATATTGAAAATTTATTGAAATCACAAGGATTTCAAATTAATAAAAAACAGCAATTTCATATAATAAGTTCTATCATTCTGAGAATAACAAATAACTACGATTTTGCAGCAAAGTTCACTAGACTAGATAAGATTTTTAAATTTTTTCCAGGAATCCGGAACTGTTCTAGTAATATAATTTTGAAATGTACTAAAATTCACTAGACAGTATCTTTTTTTAGTAAGAACGGGAGTATGCTAACGATTATGCTAGAAATTCCACCAATTATTGGGGTAAAGCTTGTAGTTGTATCAATTCCAAAATAATTAAATACTTTATAATATATAATGATAACAATTGGAAAGACGAATATTGATATAAACATAGATGTTAAACTATGGTTTAGTTTCTTTTTAGGTGCAGGTAGCTTTTCAACGCTACCTGCACTTTTGATTTTATCTTTATGAACTTCAATAAACTGCAATGGTTCAGGCAACTCTTCAAGTTTATTTTGAATACTAGCAAAAGTATTTTGGATTTGCTTATTGTATTGAAGTCTTTCACTTTCACTAAAAAACGGTGTATACCAATTTATATAGTATTCAAAATATAAAGATTGGATAATTCTAATATAAGTCTCTTTGGGAATCGTCTTTATGTTAGTATTTGAATTAATCATTAATTTAGCTTCGAAGCTGCTGAACTCATTATTAATCCCTAAAGGTGGTGTATGGTAATCAGCATCTATAGTGAAAAAATTCTCTATTGATAGAATAGTTTTAAATATTTTACTCTCATCGTCAACTTCAACTCCGTTATTCTTATTACTGATTTCACAAATGAAATATGTGACCTCTAATAAGCTTGATATAAACATTCTAAGTTCATTTAAATAGCTAAGGTAAGTATTATTTTTTCTGTATGCATCTTCAACAGCTATATACTCAATTACGACTGTTTTAGTGGACTTTAAGTATGTACACATTGCTAAGCCAATATTTGTATCATTTAGGAAGAGAGAAAAAAAGTAGCTCTCAAATTCTACAGTTTTATTATCTAACCAATATGTTAGCTCATTTGTGTTTGTTCTAATGTCTGAAGGAGTAACTCTTGAATAAATCTTAACAGAATCAATATAGTCAATATCGGATGATGACTCAATTAACTTAATTTTGTAATTATTTTCAAGATATTGATTGCTCATTTTTCATTCTCCTACCGATAACTATTTATTATCACTATACAAAGCACCCAAATAAGTTTATAATAGCATGATTATTGATGAAGGAGATTTTCATGGATTATAAACTTATTTCTACTTACTTAGATTATTGCAAAACTCATAAACGTTTGAGTTCACATACGATTCGAGCTTATAAAAATGATCTTATGCAATTTTATAACTCAAACTATGATAATGTCGAATCCTATATCGAACACTTGACACAATCTAACATAAAAACGAATACACTAAGAAGAAAAATTGCTTGTATGAAGGTGTTTTATAATTATCTAAAATACCAGAACATAATTGAAGAGAATCCCTTCAATCAATTGCGCTTTCAATTTAGAACTGAAAAAATATTGCCTAAAACGATTCCGTATAATATTTTGAAAAATATTTTTTTATATTTAGAGCAGAGAGTAGTTATTTCTAAAACTGACTTTCAAAAACAAAAAGCTGAAAGAAATCTACTAATCATTTCTCTTTTACTTTCGACGGGTATCAGAATTTCTGAACTTTGTCACATTCATCTCAAAGATATTAATCTTTCCAATAAGACACTCCATATTATAGGAAAGGGGAAGAAAGAACGTATCATATTTTTAGGAGATCAAACAACAATTAATTTATTAGAAATATATATAAATAAAATAGGGAAGGAATCCAATGGTTTTCTATTCCCAGGGAAACATTCGCCAAAACCATTGTCAGAGCAAAGTGTACGTTTAATTTTAAAGAGAATCGTTGAACAAAATAACTTATCTAGAACTATTACACCACATATGTTTAGACATAGCTTTGCAACAATGCTTCTGGATAATGATGTAGATATTCGATACATTCAACAAATTCTTGGACACAGTTCTATATCAGTCACACAAATCTATACTCACGTATCCCATTCAAAACAAAAAGAAATACTTAGTTCTTTTAATCCTATATCAGCGATTCATTCTGAAAGCGAGTAAGAGACATCCTCAAAGTCTACAGTTCACTTCATATAAAATTAATTTTTGTAGTTCAACCTTAATTAATAGATTTTATACTCACCAAAAGCATACAAAACTTCACTTTGAACCAGCATTTATACTATATTCCGTATTAAGCACTTCTGTAATTGTTTTTCTAAAATACAATCTTAAAACATCCTCAAATAAAACAAAAAAAGTTTTGTCAAAAAACGATTCCTGGATAAAATGAAGTAATTCTTCCCACAATAAAAGGCATAGTATCAAGTTATTTTCAACATCTGATACTATGCCTTTTTCTTATTTTTAAGACTCTTTACCTAGCATTTCACTTACTAGTAAGGGTCACAATAAGTTTAATCTTTGTAAGCAGATTGTTAGCAATAGAGAAAAAAACTCCAAATTTCTAATCTACTTTATTCTATATTCATTAACTAAAAAAGAAAATCTACCTTCTCAGTAGATTTTGAACTGCACCCCAAAAGTTAGACAGAAAAAATCTAACTTTTGGGGTATTTTTATTATGAAATTAACTTATGATGATAAAGTTCAGATCTATGAACTTAGAAAACAAGGATATAGCTTAGAGAAGCTTTCAAATAAATTTGGGATAAACAATTCTAATATTAGGTACATGATTAAATTGATTGATCGTTACGGAATAGAGTTCGTCAAAAAAGGAAAAAATCGTTACTATTCTCCTGATTTAAAACAAGAAATGATTAATAAAGTCTTACATGAAGGCTGGACTAAAGATAGAGTTTCACTTGAATACGGCCTCCCAAGTCGTACGATACTTCTTAATTGGCTAGCACAATACAAGAAAAACGGGTATACTATTGTTGAGAAAACAAGAGGGAGACCATCTAAAATGGGACGTAAGCCAAAGAAAAAGCATGAGGAATTGACAGAGTTAGAACGCCTTCAAGAAGAAAATGAATATCTGAGAGCGGAGAATGCAATCCTAAAAAAGTTGAGAGAACTCCGATTGAAGGAGGAAAAAGAGAAAGAAGAAAGACAGAAATTGTTCAAGAATTAATCACTGAGTTTTCGTTAGAGATTCTTCTAAAGATTATTAAGCTCGCTCGTTCGACCTACTACTATCACGTGAAACAGCTAGACAAACCAGATAAGGAGCAAGAGCTTAAAGCTGAAATTCAATCCATTTTTACTGAACACAAAGGAAATTACGGATATCGTCGAATTCATTTAGAATTAAGAAATCGTGGTTATGTAGTCAATCATAAAAGAGTTCAACGCTTGATGAAAGTACTCAATTTACAAGCTAAAATGCGACAGAAACGAAAATATTCTTCTCATAAAGGAGACGTTGGCAAGAAAGCAGATAATCTCATTCAACGCCAATTTGAAGCAGCCAAACCAATGGAAAAGTGCTACACAGACGTGACAGAATTTGCCATTCCAGCAAATACTCAAAAGCTTTACTTATCACCAGTTTTAGATGGATTTAATAGCGAAATTATCGCCTATAATCTTTCAACTTCACCCAACTTAGAACAAGTAAAAACGATGTTGGAACAGGCCTTCACAGAGAAACACTACGAGGATACGATTCTCCATAGTGACCAAGGTTGGCAATACCAACATGATTCTTATCATCGGTTCCTAGAGAGTAAGGGAATTCAAGCATCTATGTCACGCAAGGGAAACAGCCAAGACAACGGTATGATGGAATCTTTTTTTGGCATTCTTAAGTCTGAAATGTTTTATGGTTATGAGAATACGTTTCAGTCACTTGAGCACTTGGAACAAGCTATTGTAGACTATATTGATTACTACAACAATAAAAGAATTAAAGTAAAACTAAAAGGACTTAGTCCTGTACAATACAGAACTAAATCCTTTGAATAAATTAATTGTCTAACTTTTTGGGGTCAGTACATTTTCTCTGTTTAAAATTTATTTCCAAGCGCCACTGGCATCTACATAGTAGCCATCTGGTGTGCGTGTATTGCTAAGCATATTACCAGATGAAGCCAGATAGTACCACTTACCACTATCTTTTACCCAACCTGTTGCCATTGAACCTGAATTGTTTAGGTAATACCAAGAGCCACCATTTTTAAGCCAACCTGTTGCCATTGAACCTGAGTCTTTTAGGTAATACCAAGAGCCATTATCATATAACCAATCAGCTGAAATCATAGCTCCTGATGATTTAAAGGCATACCAGCTACCACCTTGGTATAGCCATGTTTGATTAAACATAACCCCTTCATCATCCATAAAGTACCATGTTCCCTGATCATTGATCCAAGCATCTTTAACTAGTTGACCTTGTTTTTGATAGTACCAGGTTTCACCGTGATTATTTTTTACCTTTAGCCAGCTTTCTGCTTTTACAATCGGATAAAGTTCTCGGAAAGCTCCCTCACCCTTATAGGAATGACTGATAGAACCTGGTTGTACAAGTTTCATACCACCATATTCGTCTGCCCAAGCATAGACTTTTTGACCATTGACAGTTTCTGGTAAGGTAGCAGTGTAAGTCTTGGTTTGATAGTCCCATTTGGTATCAAGATAGGTGTATTGATCATTTGATTCTTTAATATGGTAGTAGCCTCTCTTTCCACCGTCATGATATACATCATCAACCACTTTAGTGGACCAGGTCTTTACTTCATTTCCGCTCTTGGCCTCTACCTTGATATCTCCTCTATAGCCATATGGAACATAGAAATTCAGATAACGTCCTTCTTCACCAATATTGGATCTATCCACTTCTTGAGCTAGGAAATTGACAGTCTGGTCTTGACCATCTAAAGTAACTTTCCACTCGATTTTCTCAGTTGTTGGCAAATCCAATGCTTTAATATCTATGTCATGGCCATTGTCAAATCGAAGAATTTTGCCATCTTGATATTGAACACCACCCTTAATACGCCATACCTCTTGTAGTTCAAAAGCTTTGGCAGATTGAGGGAGAGCCAGCATAGCTAAACCTGCTAAAGACAAACTAAATAGTGTGATTTTTTGTGATATTTTCATTTTATGAACTCCTTATTTTTTGAATAAAACAAATTGACTGTTTTCTGGATAAACTGATACATGTTGCTCTTCGTGAATTTGTGATGCAGCTTGAAGGACTAGAGGATAAGAGTATTGATACAGTTCCTCTAAAGTGATTTTTCCGTTAGTATTCGTGTCTGCCATAGGCGAAATAATTCTATTTTGAAGTGGATCCCAACCTGTACCCATTGCCCAGTATCTGGTGGCAAGACTACCTACTCCGACTAAACTATACGATTCTTCACCCATACAAGAGGCACATAGTACGAGGAATTTAGAATCAAGCATTTCGCCATTCTTGCTTGCTATATCTCCTGTTGAAAATCCTGCCAAAAATGCTTGTTCATCAAATCTTTTTTCAGACTTGGAGGCAACCTTTTTGTTTGGCTTATCTGCATCTATAATTGTTCCTGAATAGCAACAATCCAACATAACAACAAACTTACCTTTGTATTGTTTCAGTATAGATGCCAATTCCCAACCTGAAAATGATGTTTTACCGCTACCAATGGATATCGTCCCATCTTCTCCTCCATGACAGGTAAAGTAAAGATAGTTCACATCACTTTCGCGAGAAGATTCAAACAGTTCTTGCATTTTTGCAATAATCTCGGACTTGGTTCTATCTGGAAAACGAACAACTTCACTAAAGTTTTGGTTACTAAATACCTTTTCCATAGCATTAACATCTTCGATAGGTACTGCTCTCGTTGATGTTTCACCAAGAACTAAAGCCCGACGATTGATATTTTGATTTTCCCCACTATTAGCAAAGAAATAGGTATCATCTCCGATATTGTGCCAACCAACTTGCATATCACCACTACTAGATAAGTAATATTGTTTACCTTCGATAGTCTGTAGACCTGTTTGCATGACACCACTAGTATTTAAATAATACCAGCTACCAGAAACCCAACACCATCCAGTTTTCATAGCACCACTATCATCTAGATAATACCAGTTTCCAGATTCATTAATCCAGTCTGTCTTCATCCAACCTTCACTATCAAAATAGTACCAGGTGCCACCTATTTTTTCCCATCCATTTGTAGTATAAGAGCCATCAGAATGTTTATACCACCAACGGCTACCAGATTTTATCCAACTTCCACTTGACTTACTATAAGTCGTTTGAGAGGATGATTCTTGAGCATAAACTGGATTATTTGCTGGCAAGGAGGCTGCTAAGCTTAGTAAAGCAACTGTTGACAATAAAATTTTTTTCATAAATTTATTGTCCTTTCTTTTTTAATTTTGTATAATAATATCAAAAATTAAAAAAAGTGTTTTATTTTTTGCAAAAATGGAAGAGGATGAATATGGAAAATTTTGGAGCAGTTTTAAAGGATATTCGTATTTCAAAAAACCTTCGTCTTAAAGATTTATCATGTAATGAAATTAGTGAATCAACTATTTCTCGTTTCGAAAATGGTGTTACAAAATTATCCATTAACCATTTTTATATTCTGTTAAATCGTCTTGGAATATCATTTTCAGAATTTGAAGAATTGGTTCATTGTTATTATTCCAAAAAAGAATGTCTTTTTGATGAATTAGAACATGCTGTAGAGTCTTCAGATATATTTTTACTTCAAGAATTAGTGGAGAAAATAGAGTTAAAAGAAAAGCATGAAAAAAGTATATGCAATTATCACATAAAATTGATTGCTGAACAACAGATCAACCGTCTTGCAAACCTTCCTTATAATTCATCTAAATGCAATGAATTAATAAAATATCTGCTTTCTGTAGATACTTGGATGGAGTATGAACTAAAGATTTTCTATAATTCGGTGTTTTTTATGAATACAAAGACCATAAGCTTACTATATAGAATAGTAATCAAGAAAACACGACATTTTTTAAAAACGGATACCGGAACACATAAAGTAATTCCTCTATATTTATTTAACCTAGAAATGTTATTAGAAAATAATTTGTTAGGTAGCGCTCAATTTTTTATAGATGATTTAGAAAATTTACTTACTAGACAAGGATATTATTTTGAAAAGAATTATTTGCTCTTTCTAAGAGGTATTTATCTTATAAAAACTAATCAAATAGAGTTAGGTAAAAAAGAATGTTCTAAAGCTATGAGAATATTTAAGGAATATAATGACAGTGATACAATAAATAAATTAAACCAGAGATTTAAGCTAGATTTAACAATTTAATTGTTAAATGATATCGTTTAGAGATATAATTCCTAAAAAATTAGACAAATAATTTATCTATAAGATTTGGTTCTGCATTACACTGAACTAAATCTTTTTATTTTTAATATATTTGTTATTATATAGGCTTTTGTTAATTATTTCTTGTTTTAATTCAGGGAATAGTATCGATTCTTCCCTTTTTTAACGCTCTCTGTTCCATAACGATCAATTCACCTTGTCACATACCTTAGCCAGAAATATCCATACCAAATCTTTTTGAAAGCTGATTAAAGCTTTGTTCTTGTTTTCTTAATTCATAGAACTAAACCTTAACCTCATTTGTCAATTCCATAATAAAAATAAGGACATTCCAATAAAGGAAGTCCTTTTTAACACTACTATAAATCAAAGACATTTTCATGATCCATTTTATTCTATAATCATTGACCAAAATATAATTTTTGGTCAAAATTTGGTCAAAATTTGGTCAAAAAAACAAAAAATACTAATTTATTTTTAAAAATGAATTTGTGATGACTGCCTTTAAATAAACACTTTGCATATTCTTTGTCTTTCTTTACATTAGTAAAAATGCCCCCTGCAGGAATCGAACCTGCAACTACTCCTTAGGAGGGAGTTGTTATATCCATTGAACTAAGGGAGCTAGAGAAAAACTCTGCCGAATAAGCAGAGTTTTTTGGTCGAATTAACGACGGATTTCTTTGATACGAGCTGCTTTACCTTGAAGAGCACGCAAGTAGTACAATTTCGCACGACGTACTTTACCGTAACGAACAACTTCGATCTTTTCAACACGTGGAGTGTGGATTGGGAAGATACGTTCAACACCTACACCGTTAGAGATTTTACGAACTGTGTAGTTTTCTGAGATGCCAGCACCTTTACGTGCAATAACAACACCTTCAAAAATCTGGATACGTTCACGGTTTCCTTCGACAACTTTCGCGTGTACACGAACAGTGTCACCAGGACGGAATGATGGGATATCAGTACGAAGTTGACCTTCTGTCAAGCTTTGGATTAATGGATTCATTTTATTCTCCTATCTTTGTCAATCTTGAGGAATCTTCCTCAGCGGATAAACTGTATTTTTGTGCGTCCATTACACACAAGATACAGTTTACCAAATTTCTTAACAAAAGTAAAGCAATTTACAGTAAAATTCCTAAAAAAATCGCTACTAAACCACCCAAGTAAGTCAAGAGAAAATAGCTGAAAAATTCTTTTTTATCGCTCAACAGTCTTTGGAGTTCATCATTCAAGGTTGAAAAAGTGGTTAGACCTCCACAAAATCCTGTGGCAAGGATAAGATAGACTTCTTTAGACTCCACATGATTGTAAAATAAGCCGATCAAAAAACAGCCAAGTAGATTAGCTATGAGAGTTCCTAGAGGCAGTACTGAACCCTGATTATAACGTGAAAAGAAATAACGCACAAGGGCACCTAGTCCACAAGCAAGCGCTAGATATAATACTACCATTTCTTCCTCCCTAAACAATAAGCCAATAAAAGTCCACCACCAATGCTCAGAACTAGATAGATTACTAGACTTAGGTAAGAACCTGTATCCAGCAATTTCACGCCATCTAACATGAGGCTTGAAAAAGTCGTTAATCCTCCACAGAAGCCAGTTCCAAGCGCTAAAATGACACCTTTACTGCTTCCCTTATAAACCAAATAACCTTTGACAAGATAGACTAAGCAAAAAATCCCTAGATAGTTGACAAGAAGCGTCCCCCATGGAAAATCTGGACTGGCTGGCAACCATCTCGAAATCTGATATCGGACAAGTCCTCCTAGCATGGCAGCTAGAAAGATTCCTAATGGGTAAAATTGTTCTTTTTTCATTTGATGTTTTTATCCTGATAATCGCGCGAACGTTTGAGAATATCAAAAAAAGTCTCAACGATTGTCTCTTCGTATTTTTTATTGCTGACATGACTTCTGACCTTCTCAAAGATAGCTTCTTCTCTTTTAGTATCTAGAATAGCTTTTCCTGAAGCTTTTTTATAAGTCACTACACCCTCAACTAGATGCATTCTTTCTTCTAAGAGTTTTACGATTTGGTCATCAATTTGATCGATTTCTTGTCTAATAATATCTAAATCCATAGATCCTCCTTCATAATTTGAATCAATTTATAAAAAGCTTCTAAATGGGCTAGTTCATTCCTAGGGACAACTAACAAAAACTGCACTGACAACTTTCATCAGTGCAACTTCATGCTTATCCTACTTTAGCAGCCAATTCTTCTGCAAATTGTTCCAAGCGTTCGATATCTTCTTCTTCTGCAGAGAGATCCACTTTGACACACTCTGATCCCTTTTCAGCTCCTGTTGCTACAAATACACGATCAAAGTCATCAACAGCCTTACAGAACTCATCGTAGAAAGTATCGCCTGATCCTACCACACCGTAGATTTTGCCACTCAAGTTAAGATCTGCTAGGTCTTCGTAGAAGTCCATCATCTCATCTGGTAACTCTCCATCACCGTAAGTATAGGTTGCAACGATTGCGATATCTGCTTCAAGAAAGTCAGATGCGTCAACAGTTGTACACTCATCAACATCCACCTCTAAGCCCAACTCACGCAATTTATCTGCTACAATATCTGCAATTTCTTCGGTATTACCGGTCATACTGGCAAATACAATTTTTGCTAATGCCATATCGTCCTCCTCTATTTATCTTTCTCCATTATATCACATCTTTTTCATTTTAAAAATAAAAACTCTTATGCTACAATGAAATGAGAAAGAATAGAGGTTATTTATGGAAATTTGCCACCAAATTTTAGAGAAAATTAAAGCATACGATACCATCATCATTCACCGTCACATGAAACCAGATCCTGATGCCTTAGGAAGTCAGGTTGGACTAAAAGCACTTCTGGAACACCATTTCCCAGAAAAAAATATCAAGGTAGTTGGTTATGATGAGCCAACCCTAACATGGCTTACAAAGATGGATCAGGTAGAAGACAAGGATTATCAAGGTACGCTTGCTATCATCTGTGATACTGCAAATACCGCTCGTATCGATGATAAACGTTATACTAATGCTGAAACCATTATTAAAATTGATCACCATCCAAATGACGAAGTCTATGGAGATCTTGTTTGGGTAGATACCAACTCTAGCAGTGCCAGTGAGATGATTGCTCTCTTTGCTGAAGCAACTAACCTAGAATTATCTGACTACGCTGCTAAAATGCTCTGTGCTGGAATTATTGGCGATACAGGCCGTTTCCTTTATCCTTCTACTTCTGCTCGTACTCTTCGTATAGCAAGTCAACTTAGAGAACATAACTTTGACTATACTGAATTAACACGTAAAATGGATACCATGAGCTTTAAAATCGCTAAACTTCAAGGTTATGTCTATGATCACCTAGAAGTTGATGAAAATGGTGTCGCACGTGTCATACTGACTCAAGAAATTCTAAAAACATATCAAGTAACAGATTCTGAAACAGCAGCCATTGTTGGAGCTCCAGGCCGTATCGATACAGTTAATCTTTGGGGAATATTTGTGGAACAAGCAGATGGCCACTATCGCGTTCGACTTCGCAGTAAATTCGTTCCAATCAATGGTGTTGCAAAAGAACATGATGGTGGAGGTCACCCACTTGCAAGTGGTGCTAACTCCTATAGCCTAGAGGAAAATGAAGTCATCTATCAAAAATTAAAAAACTTACTGAAAAAATAGATAAAAAGCTTGCCAAATTTATCAGAATCTGATAGACTAGTATGGTAACAATCTATGGCTCGCAAAGAGACCATGGCAGAAAGGAAATATTGCAAAATGAAAAAAGATATCCATCCAGAATATCGCCCAGTTGTCTTCATGGACACAACTACTGGTTACCAATTCCTTAGCGGTTCAACAAAACGCTCTAACGAAACTGTTGAGTTCGAAGGCGAAACTTACCCATTGATCCGTGTGGAAATTTCATCAGACTCACACCCATTCTACACTGGACGTCAAAAGTTCACTCAAGCAGATGGACGCGTGGATCGTTTCAACAAAAAATACGGTCTCAAATAATCATAAAAAGAACAGTTCCGACTGTTCTTTTTTTGTTTCTTCAAATTAGGAGTCAACCACAACTGCTGTACCACTACAAGTGACCATTAGCATACCATTTTCAGCACCTAAAGTTTCATAGTCCATTTTTATACCTATAATAGCATTTGCTCCACGTTCACTTGCACGCTCCATCATTTCTGCTAGAGCTTCTTCTCTTGCTTGAGTCAATTCTCCTTCATAACTACTAGCTCGTCCTCCAAAAACATTACGGAAGCCAGCAGCCATATCTTTGAACATATTAACGCCAGCAACCACTTCACCAAAGACGATTCCTTTGTAGGCTAGGATTTTCTTGCCTTCAATTCCCGTAGTTGAAATAATCATCTTCCTTTCCTCCTAACTTCTTTTATATAATTGTAATCCCTTTCAATAACTCTGTCAAGAAATTCTATAAAGGGCTCAGTGCTTGAAAGAAAACTCTTCTCACCATCATTGTTTGCTATCTATTTAGTGCCAATTGTATGGATGGTGGTCTAAATCTTTTCTTTGCAAGCCTAACTTAAGATAGGCTTCTCAGCCTCACTATTCTTGCCGATAGTAGAGCTTAAAATCTATGACTGGTATAAAAAATACTGTTCTTTCCTGCCCCTTTTTTGCCCCAAAACTACAAAAAAAGCCTATTGACCAAGCTAGAAAGCTTGATACAATAGGCTTTTTCTAAATTCATTATTTAACAGCGTCTTTAAGAGCTTTACCAGCTTTGAATGCTGGAACTTTTGAAGCTGCGATAGTGATTTCTTTACCAGTTTGTGGGTTGCGACCTTTACGTGCTGCACGCTCACGAACTTCGAAATTACCAAAACCGATCAATTGAACTTTTTCACCAGCTGCAAGGTAATCAGCTACTGCTGCAAATACAGCATCAACTGCTGCTGCTGAGTCTTTCTTTGTCAATTCTGTAGCTTCTGCTACTTTAGCGATCAAATCTTGTTTGTTTGCCATGTTAATAATTCCTCCAAATATTTTCTAATTAACAATTACAATCATATCCTAAATTCTCTTGTAGGTCAAGTCAAAAACGCTATTTCTTGCTATTTTCTTTATTTTTTTAGGACTCGTATCTGACCAAAATAGCCCAAGCATTTTCACCTGTATGGGTCTGAATAATAGAACCTGTTTCAAGTACAGAGATTGGTTTTTCAACGAATGGTTGTAAGATTTCTTTCATCTCTTCTGCCCAGTCCCGAGTTCCAGAATAGGAAATACCAATTTCTGCAACAGAACGCTCTGACAGTTTTGAAACAAGTTCATCCAACCACTTCTTAAAGGTTTTAGCTCCACGTCCTTTAACGATTGGTTGCAATTCATCATCTTTCATCTGCATAACTACGCGGATATTTAATAGAGAGCTTAAAAGACCTGTCACTCGACCAATACGACCACCTTTAACAAGGTTTTCCAAGGTAGAAACACCAATATAGAGCTCTGTGTTCTTCTTTACTTCTTCAACATGAGCCACAATTGTCTCAATGTCTTGTCCTTCTTGAGCTAACTTAGCTGCTTCAACTACTTGAAATTTTAGGGCTTGATCTGTAAAGGAACTATCCAATACAGTCACATTAGCTGTTGACAAACTTGCACCCTGACGAGCTGCTTCGACAGTTCCTGATAAGGCATGAGACATATGAATGGCTAAAATTTGACTACCGTCTTTACTCAACTCATCAAAGATCTCAGCAAAGAGTCCAACAGGAGGTTGACTTGTTTTAGGCAGATTTTTACTCTCTTTCATCAAGCGAAGAAATTCCCCTTCTTCAAGATCAGCATCCGAATAAAGAACACTATCAATCATTACAGAGAGCGGAACGACGGTAATATTTAATTCTTTGACCACTTCTGGTTCAATGGTAACAGAAGAATCTGTTACGATTTTTACTTGTGTCATAATTCAAATCTTTCTATGTTTCACTTTTTGAGTGAGTTTTTCAATTTAACTATAACAATTATATCAAAAAAAAGCTAAAAATTCATACTGTATCTATTCATTTTTATGATGTAATTTATAGATTTTTAAATCTTTATTTTTATAAAAATAGTCGCCTGCTAAGACGACTACTGTTCATTTATCATAAACGTTCATATAAATCCTGCATCTGTATATCATCAGGAACTAACTTGAGATAACTTTGAATCTGGACTTTAGCTTCTTCAAATTTCCCAAGCTCACGCAAGAGAAAAATATATTGCTCCAAAAACTCTGGATTTCCCTTTAATTCTGGAAGCAATTCCTGATAAGATTCAAATGCCACATCCAAATCTTCAGTTTCTTGATAGCTCCTTGCTATCATCCATTTAGTTAAGAGATTTTCTGGCTCATAAACTTCTAAAGCTAAAATATCTTCGTAACGTTCCTGTTCTTGATATATGGTTGCTAGTCGCAAGAGGATTTCCTCTTGGTCTTCCGCATCTTCTTGAGCTTGAAGAAGATAAGCTTCCGCCTGCTCAGGTTGATGCAATTCGTAAGATAATTGTGAAGCAAGGAGTAATAAACGTGTTTCGAATGGATTTTTTTCCAAACCTTGTTGAGCTATCAGTAAGGCTTGCTCAGTCTGGTGTTCCTTATGTAGAGACTGACTATAACCATACTCATACCCTTCAAAATCTGGAGAAATAGTATCCAGCTGTTTAAAATATAAAACTGCCTTGTGATATTCCTCTTGATCAAAGTAAAGACTTGCTAATTCAAATGCAGTCTGATCTTCATAATCTAACTCTAAAGCTTTTTCTAAAAACTCTATGGCTGATTCAAACTTTCCAAGTCGAGCATAGGCAGCTCCAATTCGTTGATAGGTCGAAATCCCTGTCTGCTCATATATTTCACGATTATCCAGTTGAGCATAGCCCTTAATCGCTTCTAAATCATTTCCAAGTTCACTATCTATCTCTGCTAGCCCAAAAATCAATAAAGGATCATCAGAGTAATTAAGAGCTTCTAATAGCTTGTCGCGAGCTACATCCGTCAATCCTTCCATTTGATAGAAATCAGCCTTTAAAACAAGAGCAGATACATAAGAATCGCTATTGGGTTGAATTTCTTCTAGATAGGCAAATGCTTCTTCAATTTGTCCGTCTTCACTTGCGATACTAGCTAGATTGAGATTTACTTCTGGAAATATTGGAGCTAGTTTTTCATAGATTTGACGAGCTTGTGGATAAAAACCAATACTTTCTAGATAATAAGCCAGTTCCAGAAGAAGATCATCAGAGTCTTCTACCAATGCTTTTTGAAAATAGTAATCAGCTCTTGTTAAATCTTGCTGATCCAAAGCTTCAAGCATTTCTTGACTATTGCTCACCTTCAACCTCCTCTTCTAACTCATACAGACCACTAACTTTTTTATACCATTCAAAAATAGCTGAAATAACAACTTTGGCTGAAGCATAAACAGGAATTCCCAATAGGACTCCCCAAACACCAAACATAGAACCAGACGTCAACAAAACGAATAGAATAGTGATTGGATGGATGTTTAGTTGACTACCTAAAATCAATGGAGACACAAAACGACCTTCAATTGTCTGCTCTACGATAAAAACGATAATAACTTTCAAGAGCATAACTGGTCCAGCAATTAACCCTAAGACCAGAGCTGGTATCATAGCAAGGAAACTTCCAAGATAAGGGATAAGATTTAAGACCCCAGCAGTAATACCAAGAGTCACCGCATATCTCAAACCAATAATTTTAAAGAAGATGATAAACATAATTGCCACGATAATAGCAACAGTAATTTGTCCTCTAACATAGTTAGAAAGTTGTTGGTTCACATCCGTTAGAACCTTACCTACTGGTTCTCTCAATTTATTTGGTAAGAATTGAGTGATATGATTTCTCAAGCCTTTTCCATCTCTAAGGAGATAAAAGAGCATAAACGGCATGATAATTAGAGCGACAATGACTTGAGACGTTCCACTGATAATAGCACTCACCCAGTTCACAGCCTTAGAAGATATATTACTAGCCCAAGCAGTTGCTTGTGTTGAAAACTGAGCCAGAACCTGTTCCAGTTGAGGTCTAAAGTCATCTGGCAAACGCTTAGTTACAAGATCATCAATAACTCTATCAGCATCTTCGAGATAATTTGGTACATTTTGCGCAAAAATAACTACTTGACGTTGAAGATTTGGAATCGCGACAGCCAAACCAATAATCAGAAGTATAGCAATAATGACAAAGATAATACTAATGGCTAAGACACGATTTATCTTGTACTTCTCCATCAAATCCACCAGTGGGTTTAAGAGATAAAAAAGCAATCCTGATAAAATAACAGGTAACATGACCACTGATAAAAAATCAACGACAGGGATAAATAAAAAACTAATCTTACTTAAAATAAAAATATTGAGACCTAGTAACAAGGCTACCAAAAATACAGTAACAGCCTTATTATCTAAAAACCATTTAAAAAACCAAGATAAATTAAAATGTTTCTCTTTTTGTTCCATATATACTTCCTTTCCTTTGTCTTTTCATTATACCATTTTTATAGGGAATAAACTGTTTTTAAAGTGTTGAGGTGATGATTGAGAACTTTAACAAAGCGACCTTGCATTTTACTAATTTTATACTTAGATGTTTCATACTTTTTTCACTATTTTCTTCAGGTCTCCCAATTTATGATATAATAGAAACATCTTTATTTAGAGGTATAGCTATGATTGAAACAATTTATTTCGGAACTTACACACGTCGTTTATCCCAAGGGATCTATCAAGCTGATTTTGATACAGAAACTGGGCAACTATCCAATCTTAAACTATTTGCAGCTGAGCCAAGTCCTACCTATCTTGCATTTGATCAAGAAAATCACCTCTACACTGTCGGTAGCAAAGATGGTCAAGGTGGAATTGCTGCCTATCAAACTGATGGTACTTTGCTAAACCATGTTGTGACAGAAGGCGCTCCTCACTGTTATGTTGCAGTTGATGAGAAACGTGGCCTAGTATATGGTGCAAACTATCACAAGGGACAAGTTTTGGTCTATAAACGTAAAGAAGATGGTAGTTTAGAATTGGCTGATACAGTTCAGCATAGCGGTCATGGTCCTCATGAAAATCAAGCTTCTCCACATGTACACTTTACAGATTTAACACCAGATCAGTATTTAGTCACTTGCGACTTAGGTACTGATGAGGTTACTACTTATGATGTCAATCCAGAAGGAAAACTAAATAAGCTAACTACCTACAATTGTAGTCCTGGTGCTGGGGCACGTCACCTTGTTTTTCACAACCACTACAAGATTGCTTATCTCATCTGTGAACTCAATAGTACAATTGAAGTATTGATTTATGATGGTGTTGGTGCATTTGAAAAAATGCAAGTGATTTCTACTCTTCCTGAAGGATTTAATGGCTTTAATGGAACTGCTGCTATTCGTCTCTCACAAGATGGAAAATATCTGTACGCATCAAACCGTGGTCATGATTCTATTGTAGTTTACACTATTCTAGCTGATGGTAGTTTAGAATTGTTGGAATTCGTTCCTACAAACGGGAAAACTCCTCGTGACTTTATTCTCTCACCAGACCAAGAATTCCTCATCGCTGTTCACCAGGATTCTGATAATGCAACTGTCTTTAAACGTAATTCAGATACTGGTCGTCTTGCAGAACTTTCCAATGATTTCCACGTTCCCGAAGCGGTTTGCGTTACATTTTAAACATAAAAAAATGAACTTGATTCTCAAATCAAGTTCATTTTTTTATAGTTTATTTCCGACATTGATTCGGTTAATAGCACGTTGTAATGCAATCTTAGCACGACGCTCTTGGTCAATCAAGTGTTTGTCTTGTGCTTCTTCGATTTCACGTTCTGCACGAAGTTTGGCACGTTCTGCACGGCTAATATCGATATCACGAGCACGCTCAGCTGAGTCTGCAATAATGGTAATGACATCATTAGCAATCTCAATGATTCCTCCGTTTACTGCTATCCAGTTTACATGAGAATCATCATCAACTCGTTTAACTTTAACTTCATCAACTGCTAATACCGCAATCATATTTTGATGTCGTGGCAAGATCCCCATCTCACCATCCAGAGTTCGAACCGATACAAAGCTGGCATGGTGATCATAGACGAGGCCATCTGGTGTCACGATCTGGACAGTTAACTGAGCCATAGGTCACCTCTTAAAATCCCATTTTTTCAGCCTTAGCAATAACATCTTCGATTGAACCTACCCCACGGAAGGCATCTTCTGGGAGATGATCGTGTTTTCCGTCAAGAATTTCCTTAAATCCACGAACTGTTTCCGCTACTGGAACATAAGAACCTGGTTGACCAGTAAATTGTTCCGCAACGTTGAAGTTTTGTGAAAGGAAAAACTGAATACGACGGGCACGAGCAACCAAAGTCTTTTCTTCATCAGAAAGTTCATCCATACCAAGGATGGCAATGATATCTTGCAATTCATGGTAACGTTGAAGAACACGTTTAACCTCAGCCGCAACTGCGTAGTGCTCTTCTCCAACAATTTCAGGTGCCAAAGCACGAGAGCTTGAAGCAAGTGGATCAACGGCTGGGTAGATACCTAATTGAACCAATTTACGTTCCAAGTTGGTTGTAGAATCCAAGTGAGCGAAAGCTGTTGCTGGCGCTGGGTCAGTATAGTCATCCGCTGGCACGTAGATAGCCTGGATAGAGGTTACAGAACCTTTCTTAGTTGAAGTGATACGTTCTTGCAATTGACCCATTTCTGTTGCGAGGGTTGGTTGGTAACCAACGGCTGATGGCATACGACCCAAAAGGGCAGATACTTCTGAACCAGCTTGTGTGAAACGGAAAATGTTGTCAATAAAGAGAAGAACGTCTTGGCCTTCTACATCACGGAAGTATTCAGCGATTGTCAAACCAGTAAGGGCAACACGCATACGTGCTCCTGGTGGTTCATTCATCTGACCAAATACCATGGCTGTTTTCTCGATAACGCCTGATTCTTTCATTTCCCAGTAGAGGTCATTTCCTTCACGAGTACGTTCCCCAACACCTGTAAATACTGAGATACCACCGTGTTCTTGGGCAATATTGTGAATCAATTCTTGGATCAAGACAGTTTTACCGACTCCGGCACCACCGAAGAGTCCGACTTTACCACCTTTAAGATAAGGGGCAAGAAGGTCGATAACCTTAATCCCTGTTTCGAGGATTTCTGAAGAGGTAGACAACTCATCAAAAGTAGGTGCTTTTTTATGAATTGGTTGGCGTTCTGCGTCTTCTCCAAAAGGAGCTTCCAAGTCAATGGTATCTCCCAAAACGTTGAAGACACGTCCCAAGGTTTCTTTACCTACTGGTACAGAGATTGGACGACCTGTGTCCAATACTTCCATTCCACGAGTCAAACCATCTGTTGATTCCATGGCGATGGTACGAATCATACCATCCCCCAACTCTAAGGCTACTTCAAGGACGATTTTTGTTTTCTTTTCGTCATTTTTGTAGACGACAAGTGCATTGTTAATCTCAGGAAGTTTTTCCCCTGCTGCAAACAAAACGTCTACAACGGGTCCGATAACCTGAGCAATTTTACCTGAACTCATCTCCTTCTCCTATTCTATATAAGATACTATCGGTTCCTAGCTCAGCTAGGTCCTAATACTCTTCGAAAATCAAATTCAAACCACGTCAGCGTCGCCTTACCGTACTCAAGTACAGCCTACGGCTAGCTTCCTAGTTTGCTCTTTGATTTTCATTGAGTATAAGTTCATTTTCATACGAGCTGGACTAGACCCTATTCTAAGGCACTAGCTCCTGCCACAATTTCTGTGATTTCTTGTGTAATCGCCGCCTGTCTGGCACGGTTATACTGGATTGTCAAATCATTAATCACTTTTTTAGCATTATCAGTCGCAGTTTGCATGGCTGTCATACCTGCAGCATTTTCAGCTGTCTTGGCATCAATAATAGCACCATAAATCATACTTTCAGCAAATTGTGGTAGTAATTGATCCAAGATTTCTTCACGACTTGTTTCGAGGTCAAAGGTCAAGCTATAGTTATCATCTGCTTCATTTGGATCCAAGTCCACAATTGGAAGCATCTGTTCTACACGCATTTGACTTGTCAGTGTATTCACGTGGTGGTTGTAGCAAACATAGAGCTCATCGAAAAGTTCATTTTGATACATTTCAATCGTTTTTGTGATAATCTTACGAACTTCATCAAAACTTGGTTGGCTTGCAAGTCCACGCAATTCATAGATAGGTTGAATACCACGTGATTTGAAGAAATCGGCTCCCATACCACCAATACAGATGACTTCAAAATCATCACCTGAAGGATGGTATTCTTGCTGAAGTTCCATGACAGCTTTTAAGATTGAAGAATTATATCCTCCAACAAGACCACGGTCAGATGTAATGACGATATAGCCTGTTTTTTTGACGGGGCGACTGATCAACATAGGGTTAGTTGATCCGCCTGCACCATCTCCGTGGAGGATGTCTGTAACTAGTTTACGCACTTTTTGTGCATACACTTGGAAGTTACGAGCTGCTTCTTCAGAACGACCTAACTTAGCTGCAGAAACCATCTGCATCGCGTTAGTAATTTGACTAGTATTTTTTGTTGAGGCGATTTTTGTTTTAATATCATTTAGAGATACTGCCATCTGACACCTCTATTCTTATTGGAAGCTTGATTGATTGAGAAACTCAGTAATCGCAGCATCCAAGACTGCTTCATCTGGCAAGTCTTTTGTTTCACGAATGGTTTCCAAAATTTCAGGATGTTGAGCATCAAAGAACATATGGAACTCTTCTTCGAAACGAACGATATCGTCTACAGGAATTGTATCCAAGAAACCATGTGTCAAAGCATAGAGAATAGTAACTTGTTTCTCAACAGGTAATGGTTTGTGAACAGGTTGTTTCAATACTTCTACAGTACGACGACCACGGTTCAATTTAGCCTGAGTAGCCGCATCCAAGTCAGAACCAAATTTAGTGAAGGCTTCCAACTCACGGTATGAAGCAAGGTCGATACGGAGTGTACCAGCAACTTTCTTCATGGCCTTAATCTGTGCAGAACCACCAACACGAGATACGGAAGAACCCGCATCAATAGCTGGACGGATACCTGCATTAAAGAGACTATCACTTAGGAAGATTTGTCCATCTGTAATAGAGATTACGTTTGTAGCGATATATGCTGAGATATCTCCGGCTTGTGTCTCGATAAACGGAAGGGCTGTGATAGATCCTCCACCCAATTCATCCGAAACTTTAGCTGAACGTTCAAGTAGACGGCTATGAAGGTAGAAGACATCCCCTGGGAAGGCTTCACGACCTGGTGGACGACGGAGCAAGAGAGAAAGTTCACGATAAGCTACCGCTTGTTTAGATAAGTCATCATAAACGATCAAGACATGCTTACCTTGGTACATAAATTCTTCGGCCATAGCAACCCCTGCATAAGGTGCAAGGAAGAGCAATGGTGAAGGTTGTGAAGCTGACGCTGTCACAACGATTGTGTAATCCAAGGCTCCGTACTGACGAAGTGTTTCTACTTGTGTACGAACTGTTGATTCTTTTTGACCAATCGCTACATAGATACAAATCATATCTTGACCTTTTTGGTTCAAGATTGCATCGATAGCGATGGTTGTTTTCCCTGTTTGACGGTCACCGATAATCAACTCACGTTGACCACGACCGATTGGAACAAGGGCATCAATAGCTTTCAAACCAGTTTGCAATGGTTGTGATACTGATTTACGTTGCATAACACCAGGAGCTGGTGCTTCAACTGGACGAGTTTTGTTTGTGTCGATTGGACCAAGTCCATCTACTGGACGACCAAGTGGATCCACGACACGTCCAATCAAGCTATCACCAACTGGAACTTCCATGATTTTTCCTGTACGACGAATAGTATCGCCTTCGCGGATATCTGTAAAGTCTCCAAGGATAATAATACCAACATCAGTTGATTCTAAGTTTTGCGCCATACCATAAGAGCCGTTTTCAAAAATCAACAACTCTCCACTCATGGCATTTTCTAGGCCATGAGCACGCGCAATTCCGTCCCCGATGTAGGTTACAACACCAGTTTCAGTCACATCAAAATTGGGTTTGAAATTTTCAATTTGTTGCTTAATTAAAGCGCTGATTTCTTGTGCGTTAATTGCCAAAAGAACACCACTTTCTATTTCAAATTTTCCTTAACAACTTTAAGTTGTTGTTTAATACTAACATCAATTGTCTTGTGATTGGCGATAATAACAAAACCACCGATTAAACTATCGTCGATTTCTTCTTTAATGCTACGCACTTTTAAAGACATCTTTTTCTCTATAATTGGAAGCAAACGTTCTTTTTGTTCATCCGTTAGAGGATGAGCAGACATAATCGTTACTTCAAAACGATTCGTTTCTCTCTCAAGACGGTTTAAACAATCTACAATCACATCATAAAAAAGATTTGATCGATGATTGTACAACAGAACTTGAATGAAGTTTTGTAATAATGGCGATGCAGAATCTTGGAAATAACTGACTGTTTTTTCCTTGTCAGACTCATCAACATCTACCTGAGCCAAAAAAGAAGGCAAGTCTGTTTCTTCAGCGACTTGCTTAATCTGGGTCAAGTCTGAGAAGATAGAATCTTCTTCTCCTTTTTCAATCACCAATTGGACAAAAGGCATGCTGTATTTTTCAATTACCTTTACTGTCTTTTTGTCCATTAAGCTTCTCCTAGCTGATCGATATACTGATCAATGAGTTCTTTATGGGCATGACCGTCAAGGTTTTGTGAGATAATTTTTCCAGCTAGACTAACTGTCAAATCTGCTACCTCACCTTTAACGCTTTGTAAAGCCTCAGCTTTGTTTTGCGCAATTTCTTGGTTAGCTTTTTCTTTCAAGCGGCCAGCTTCTAGCTTAGCTTCAGCCAGAATATCTGATTTGCTCTTTTCAGCTGTCTCCTTAGCATTTTCGATGATAGTTTTAGCTTCACTTCGGCTACCTGCTAATTCATCTTCACGCTTTTGAGCAAGAGTTTCTGCTTTTTGACGAGCTTGTTCAGCACCATCAATATCAGCAGCAATCTTTTCAGCGCGTTCTTCGAAGACACTTGTCAAGTTTGACCATGCGAATTTTTTGACTAAGACGATCAAAAGGATAAAAGAGCCAGCAATTAAAATAAAGTTACCAATCAATTCACCTACTGTTACGTGCATCATTTACTCCTTTCTACTCTTCATCATTAATTTTATTTCCTAGATACATAGAAGACAAGACTGTGAATACATAGGCCTGAACACAGGAAATAAACACAGAAAATGCCGTCCAGACAAGATTGGTAACAAATGCGACTGGATACCAATAAAGAGCCTGATGAGAAAGAGTAATAAGCAAGCTTGCCATCACTTCTCCGGCAAAGATATTCCCGAACACCCGCAAAGCAAGTGATAGGAAATTCGTGACTTCTTCAAGGAGATTCATCGGTGTCATGAAACCTGGGGTTACAAAACCTTTTAGATATTTTTTAACACCGCGACGACGAATTCCTTCAATATGGGTCATCAGGATAATTCCGAATGACAAGGCCAAGTCAAACTGGAGATTTGCTGTTGGCGATGTCCAAAGGTTTGTCCCATCTGTAGTTTGAAGTTTCGCCATCAAACCAAGATTATTTGCGATAACCATAAAAAGAAATAAACACAAGTAAAAGAGTGAGTAATCTTTCATGTACCGTGAACCTACGTTAGGTTCTGTAAATCCGACAACAAAGTCATAGAGATACTCGAGTACATTTTGCTTTCCTTTGGGTTTTACAGTCATATTGCGACTTGCCCAATAGATAAAGCCAAAAATAAGTGCCACAGACAACAAAGTCAGTGCTGTCAAGGTTAAATCAAAGGTAACAGGACCAATATTGATGGTTGGATTGATACTTTCTTCCATCTAGAATCCTCCCTTTTCCATTTTATACTTCTCTTTATTTGATGATAAATGAAAATACGAGAGTTACAAAGAATGTTCCTTCGATAAAGGCAATCCCCATGATCATCAAACTACGCAATTGAGGGATGATATCTGGTTGGCGTGCTGCAGATTTGAACAAACCGTTCATCAAAAATCCTTCTGCAAGAGATACACCCATACAGGCAAGACATAGACCGAAAAATGTTAAATTCATGACGAATTCTCCTTTTTTAAATTAAATTTACTTCCCTAGTTTAGTCCTAAAATTTGCTTTTGTCAACTCTTTACTAGCATTGAAAGCGTTTCTAATCATTTATTTCTATTTTTATGATTTTCAAGACAATTATATAGAAAATTTTAATGTCTTTTCAGGTTATTTTTCTTATCTTTCCTATTTTTCTGAAAAGAAAAATCCAAGTTTCAAAACCTGGATTTATCGTTTCTTATTTAAAATAATAGGAATGGTGGCTCTGGCAAGCTAGATTAAAGAGTGCTGCACAATAAGGACAGCTCCCCTTTTCTCTATACTCCTCATAAGTTAGGTTCTTCTTACAGGAACCACATAAGATAGGTTTATCCTCTTTTAGATTTAAAGGATAAGGAGAAAATGTGTGCGACTCTAGTTCATTGTGACACTGATAACAGGCATAGTATTTCTGACACTCATAACACTGGAGCGCTACGATATCTTTATCACTATGGTAATGAACACATCTGCTTTCATTATCTACTAGTAATCCATGAGCTTGAACCATTGACTTTCCTTATCTATGCACGAACTGTGACGCTGGTTCCATCTTCTTTGTAAAGATTGATCAAGCCTTCTTTCAAAGCACGGACCATATCACCTGCTTGTACTGGTTGTGGAACCTTGATGGTTAAAAGTTCCATTGGGTTTGGTGCACGGTCAATTTTATTTCCTTTAGCATCATGAAGGTCTTCGATATAAGTTTCAAAATGACGGAAACCTGGACCGTAAAACTCAACTTGGTCACCTTCGTTGATAACGTTACGTTGGCGAATAGTTGCTGTTTGTGTCGCATCATCATAAGCTACTACTTCAGCAACAAACTTGTATTCTGGAATCTTACGGCGTGCTCCGAATAGTTGTTCGTTTTCGGATGGTGTTCCGTAGTAGAAACCTGTAGCCAATTCACGTTGGGCAACCTTCCACATTTCATCAATCAAGTCTTGTTTAATAGCTTCAAACTTTTCAGGACTTTCAAGGTAGGCATCAACGGCAGCCTTGTAGCAGTTTGTCACTGTTGAAACATAGTGAATAGACTTCATACGACCTTCAATCTTCAAACTATCCACACCATTTTCAATCATATCTGGGATATGGTCAATCATAGACATATCAACAGCTGACATTGAAAATTCTTCAGGAATTTCTCCCTTGAGACTCTTACGTTCTTTACCAAATGGCATATCGTATAGGTCGTACTTCCAACGGCAAGACTGTGAACATCCACCACGGTTGGCATCACGCATACTCATGTGGTTAGAAAGGGTACAACGCCCAGAGTAAGAAATACACATAGCTCCGTGGACAAAGGCCTCAATCTCCACGTCTGTACGTTTACGAATTTCTGCCAGTTCTTCCATGGAAACCTCACGCGCCAATACGACTCGAGTCAAGCCAAGTTCTTTCCAGAATTCTAGAGTTTCATAGTTGGTCGCACTAGCTTGGGTTGAAAGGTGGATTTCAAGTCCTGGTGCTTCTGTTGCTGCAATCATAATCAAGGCTGGATCTGAAACGATAACCGCTGCAATACCAATGTCACGTAACTTACGGAACCACTCACCAGCGCCCTCTTCATTTCCTTCGTGCATAACCATGTTGGCAGCCACATAGACTTTAGCTCCATACTTAGCCGCAAACTGGACTCCTTCTTCCATTTGTTCGAAAGTGAAGTTTCCCGCACGGCTACGTAGACCATAGGCCTGACCACCGATAAAGACAGCATCTGCTCCGTATTGAACAGCTACTTTTAGTTTTTCTAGTGTTCCTGCAGGTGATAGAACCTCAGGACGTTTCAAAGTTTTTGTCATTTTTTCTCCTATTTGCAATATAAAAGTTTGACACCAATCTTAACTATTTTATAGTAAACAGGATTCAAAATCAAGCCTTGAATGATTGTTTAGACAATTTTAATGTTATTCTCTCTCATGAGTTCAGCGAACTGTTTCTATTTGCCAAGAACGCCAACCTTTAAAACGAATAGCTCCCTTTTGGTCCGTTTGGTAAATCGAATTCTCAAGTTCTCGGTTACTTTCCCCATTTTTTTCTTTGAATTTTTTCTTCTTGTCTACCGAAATGACCGTGATTTTAGGGTGTACATTTTTGAAGATTTCGATATCTGTCTTTTTCTTCGATGCTTGCTGATGAGTTATCACTACATCTGCTTGGATTTTTGGATAAGACTTGGTTAAGAACTTCTCCTCTATATTTCCAGTAACTAGAAAGGTTTGCTTTAGTAACTTTCCATACAAGACCATTGAGTCCTTTTCATCGCTATTTTGGCTAGTGATTACTTCCAAACTACTCCCAAAAATAAACAACTGCTGTCCTGTTTTGATAGCAGCTACCTTGACTTTGCTTTCCTTCAACTTATCCATGAATTCTCTCTGTGATAGAGTTTCTTCAGTTACTAGAATCTCTCTAAGCTGGAAGGCTTTACTGATTTCTAACACATGATCTAACTGCTTAGTATCACTAGTCGTCAGAATCAACTGATCAATCTTGGCCACTCCTCGACTTTTCAGATAAGGAATTAAACTACGTTTGGCATTACTGGTAATAACTTTCTCCTGCCAGACTTCTTTCTTTTCAACTGCTAGCTTTTCACCAACATCCAGTAGTATGGTCTTTCCTGTCATGTCTCTTAGGAAAATGCTTCGTCCCTGTTCCATATCTAGGACTGTGATTTCATTCTCCAGTGGATGTTTGGTTACTAAAAAGAATGAGATGGCAACTATGACAAGCATAGATAGTTTTTTTAAATTCTTTCGATAGTCATAGATGAGAGCTAAAGTAATCAAAAGAAGGATTAAAATCCAAAGACTCGGCTGACCAAAAACAAGAGGCCTCGTAGATAGCTGAGAAATATAGCGTATGATGTTTTCTAGCCATTCAAAGAGAAAGTTGAACTGGGTGATGGGATATATAAATGACAGACAGAAGAGAATCGATAAAAGTGGCAATAGGACCATGTCAAACAAGAATGAAAAGACAAATGTCAAGAGAATGGACCACGGTTGAAATTCTGAAAAATAAAAAGATAGAATTGGCAGAATTCCCAAAGAAATAATACAACTCTCTCTAACCAGTCCTTTTATCCCTGCTACTTCCTCACCAGTCATTGTCAGGATAAAGGCATAAGCACAGGAAAGAACTCCCCCAGCAGTTAAGAAAAAGTTAGGCATGATAAGAAATAGAATAAGAATCGTTAAAGCAAAATTATCCAGTGACTTAAAGCCATGCTGAGCCAATAGCTTTTGTAGAAGACTTCTAATCACAGATGCTGAAAATCCTGTCAAGCCTGCATAGACTAAGGAAAAGGGATAGGCTAGCCATTTGACCTTCTCTTGCGTCAAGCCCAATCGCAAGAGTGACTTTTTAAAAGCATTCATGAAAAATCCGACCTGCATTCCAGACAAAGCAAAAAGATGAATAATCCCTAGGCTGGAATAAAGTTCGTTCATTTCCTCAAAGTCTGTGTCCAAATGCCCCAATAAAAGACCGGTCATATAGTTGCGCATGGGATCGGGAAAATTCCTTTTTATCCAGACAACTGCTTTTCTCCGCAAACTTGATAGATTTTCTCCAATATCCCAACTGGAAATTTGCTTTAATTCCACAATTTCGGATATGGTTAAGGTCTGATAAATTCCTTGCGTTTTGAGATAGTTTCGATAATCAAAACCCGCAAAATTACTGGCTCCTTGAGGACTAGCTAACTTGCCTTTCACAACCATTTCATGCAAATCAGACAACTGCTGAAATTTTTCTTTTTCAGCTTCTGACTGGAGTTTATAATAGACCTGAAAGAGTCTGCCCTCAGCCTTGCCACGAAAAGATAAGCTATCTCCATTTACCTTGATGGTATCCGGTAATATTCGCACTGTATCAACCGTGTCTAGAAGATTCCGACTGGCTTCTTCTTGCTGCCATTTTTGAAATAAAAACCAACTCCCAAAAAGTCCACAAATCAAGAGGACCTTGGTTACCGTCTTCCATGGAAATTGGAAAAAGAGGCAGACTAGTAAAAAGACAAAGCCCAAAAGTGCTAAGACACTCGCTGAAAAGATAGCATAGTAGAGCCATAGCAAAAGAAAACTGAGATAGATTTTTGGAATTGGAAAACGACTAATCCACTGTAACATATTCTTTTAACTTTTCTATCGTTTTTGCACCGATACCAGAAACCTTTTTGAGCTCATCAACTGACTTAAACTTACCGTTAGACTCACGATGGTCGATGATATCTTGAGCACGTTTAGCACCTAAGCCTTTGACTTGTTTCAGTTCCTCTAAACTGGCTTTATTAAGATTGACTTTCTTATTTTCTTTGGTGTTGGAAGCACTTGATTGCGTTTCTTGACTGGTAGCTTCTTCCTTAGTTGGAACATAGACAAGTGCTTCGTCACTAATTTTCTGAGCACGATTGATAGACTTACTGTCTGCATTATCTGTCAAGCCACCAGCTTTTTGAACAGCATCATTGATTCGACTTCCAACTGGCAAATCATAAATTCCTGGCGATTTAACAGCGCCTTTGACATCGACAGTAATCAAATCTTGCTCCACTACTTCTTCCTTCTGATTTCCATCTTCTTTTTCATCCGTCGAATCCTTTGGAACAGCTGTAACTTCAGACTGTAAATTACTTTCCTTAGCAGGTGTTTGAGCAACTGGTTTTAGGAGGAAAAATCCACCCAAGACCAAACCCAAACTAACACAGATAACAATGATTTTATATTCTTTAATTTTCTCAATAAGTTCTTCCATATTTTCTCCTCTCTTAGCTTATTCGTAAGAGAAAGAAAAAACAGCTGAAAAATCTTTTCAACTGCTTACTTATTTGCAAAATAATCTTCCTTGGTTAAGACATAATGGACATCTGTTACGAATCTTCCAGATTCATTTTTATCCATTCTAGCATATGGTTCTTCGTGAGAGAAGCGCATTCCTGATTTCTCCATGACCTTTCCTGATGCAGGATTATCCTTATCATGAAAGGCATCTAACTTATTCATTCCAATCTTTTCAAAAGCTAGTTCAATCACGGCTCGATTGGCTTCAGTTGTCAAACCTTGATTCCAATATTTTTGATTGATAATGTAACCAATGGCTGCCTTCTTAAGAACAGTATCCATCTTGTGCAGGTCAATAGTTCCGATAAACTCTCCAGTACTTTTTAGTTCAATTCCCCATCGGCCCAAGGGATTGGCTAGATAAAACTGGGCAATATTATTCTTGGTTTCCTCTAAACTTTGATTGGTTGGAAAAGTGTAGCGCGTATTGTCTCTGTCTGAGGCATACTCAAACATAGCTTCTGCATCATCAAGTGTTACAGGTCTAAGTACTAAGCGTTCTGTTTCGATAATTTGATGCTTAGCTAGTTTGATAAATAGTGATTCCATGATTACACCTCCGAAAATAGGTTGCTAAAAGGATAACATAAAAGAAATAGGTTTACAAGTTTTTCATGTGAATAATGAAAAAACACTTCTTTCAAAGATATTTTCCAATTATAAAAATGTTACTCTCATAGTTTCACTCATAAACTTCCAATTATTGTTACCTATTTTCCAAATAAATCTTTAGTAATTAAGGAGAATCCTCCAAAACCTATAAAGCCTGTGTTCCTATCGTCAAAATAACCTTCACGAAATAAAACTATTCCACCACTACCAACCACATTCTCAATATACTCACTATTTTCAGCTATTATCTTTGAAAAACCTGACTGTAAAAAAGTTGTAACTTTAAGTCCCTCTGGCAACAATAATAAATGAGCCGTTTGTTTTGATAGCAAGATTGAAACAATATCTGAAACAGACTCTCTATCTAATACTTGAATTCCGCCAAAAAATTTCACTTTATCATTCTTCGTAATCATAATCTCATCAGAATAAATTGCATTTCTAACTTCTAGGTGTTGCTTTTTTAGCAATTTCCAAAGTTTATAATATTGGGATATTCTAGTATTATCATTAAAGCAATCATCTCCTAATACTAAATATAGATTAAATTTATTTTTAGTTGAATAATCATATAATTGTGAAATCAAATACTGTAAATACTCCTCCCTTCTTCTATAGTCGCCAATAATCTCCCATCGTCCCGCATAGATATTAAATGCGGATGTAAAGTGAATAAGAGAAGAATCTATATTGGCATCTTCATAAATAATCACGCAGCTTTTCCCTCACTAAATTAAGTTTATTTTCTAAAAGCTTAACAAAAAATACAATACAAATCAATAATTTCCCTTGCCTTTTAAAGCGGTTTCATATACAATAAAGTCATCACAAAAACTCTGAAGAATGATGTGATACATAAATCGAAACAGCTTAATAGAAAGTGAGTTATCTCTATGCTAATTGGAATTCCAAAGGAAATTAAAAATAATGAAAATCGTGTTGCTCTGACACCTGCTGGTGTACAAAGTCTAGTTGGTCGTGGCCACCGTGTCCTCATCGAAACGAATGCTGGACTTGGATCTGGTTTTACTGATGCTGACTATGAAAAGCAAGGAGCTGAAATTGTCGCAACTGCTGCTGAAGCCTGGGCTGCAGAATTAGTTGTTAAAGTCAAGGAACCGCTTGCTAGTGAATATCAATTCTTGCGTGAAGACTTACTTCTCTTCACCTACTTGCACATGGCGGCTGCTCCAGAATTGGCTGATGCTATGCTTGCAGCTAAAACAACGGGTGTTGCTTACGAGACAGTCCGTGATACTCAAGGACAACTTCCTCTATTGGTTCCAATGAGTGAGGTTGCTGGTCGTATGGCAGTCCAAATCGGAGCCCACTTCTTGACGAAACAAGCTGGCGGTTCAGGAGTTCTACTCGGTGGTGTCCCTGGTGTTCCAAAAGGAAAAGTAACCATTATCGGTGGTGGTGTCGTTGGTACACACGCAGCTCGCATCGCTCTTGGTTTGGGAGCTCAAGTAACCATTCTTGACATCAGTGCTAAACGCCTCTCTGTCCTTGAAGACGTCTTTGGTCACCAAATCCAAACCCTCATGTCTAACCCATTTAATATCGAAGCAAGTGTACGTGAAGCAGACGTTGTGATCGGTGCAGTATTGATTCCTGGTGCCAAAGCACCAAAATTGGTAACAGATGATATGGTTCAACAAATGCGTCCTGGTTCTGTCATCGTTGACGTTGCTGTAGACCAAGGTGGCGTTATCGCTACAGCTGATCGTGTAACAACTCACGATGAACCTGTCTATGAAAAACACGGTGTTCTTCACTATGCCGTGGCTAACATTCCTGGAGCAGTTGCTCGCACATCTACGATTGCCCTTACAAATGTTACTCTTCCATATATCGAAGCCTTGGCAGGAAAAGGATTTAAGAAAGCTATCCTTGAAGACGCAGGCTTGCTTGAAGGTGTAACAACCTATCAAGGTATCCTCACTAGCCAACCAGTTGCAGAAGGCTTGGATCGTGACTTCACTTCAATCAGTGAACTTGTTTAAAATGATTTATAAATTTAAACTACAAAAATAAGAAGCTACATAAAAACTAGCTTCTAAATCTCAAAAACGAGCATTTCCGTTCTTGGAGATGCTCGTTTTCTCATGTCATGGTTTATAATTTAAATTTTGATAGACTCTAGTTTCTAATCAATGTGATCACTATTTGTCAATATTAATCCTTTCAATCAATTCATTAGTTATCTAAACTAAATCCATTAATAAATCCAAAAAGGGTATCAATATCAAAGCAAACTAACTAATTGAGTTAAAAATGGCTATTTTCACAAAACTGTTTCATTATCACACTAGCTAATCTCAGTACATAAACTATTTTTCTATAGCTTTTGTCTTAATCTTGATCTTTTTTCTTCAATCCAAGAAGCGCTCCTACTATAAACAATATTCCCGCAATGAATGGTGTAAGAACTTCTCTAACTGTTCCGGTTTTTGGCAACTCATCAGAATGGTTAGTAGTTGATTTACTATCGATATCGGTATGTTTATTAGCTATGTTCTCTGGTTCATTTAGATAAACTTTCTTGTTAATTTCAAAGTTTTTATCATTTTCATCAGAAACAATACTGTTGACATCATTAGTTGAATCAGATTGTGTTTTTTCTTTCTTTTTCGATACATCAAAAGTAGGTTTATTTTCCTCCTCCTTTTTCTCCTCTATTTTCTTGAATACAGGTTTTATAAGGATATCTTTTGATAGATTAATAACATAGCCAGCGTCTTTTTTCCCTTCGACACCAGAAATTTCCCAGCCATCAAATTGATATCCTTTTTCTAATTCACCCTTATAGGCAGGTAAAATGAAATCTTCTTCCGACACTATCTTAGAACTCATTTCTTTTCCATTTTGAATGGTCACAGTCACCGTATGAGGTTTTAATTCGCTTACCTCTCCCGTATCTTTGTTTAAAATGAATTCTTTTACGGTTGTATTTCTTGCAAAATCTTTTACAACAATCTTAATGTTTAGTGTCTTATCTGTTAGTTGTTTAATACCATCAAATGATTTATATTCTTTTCCATTTACATAAATATGTTGTTCTTGAATCTCACCATCGAATCCATTATTTCTTTTATCATTGATGTTAAAGACTACAGATTTTCCATCAGCATATTCGATACTAGTATTTCCCTTAGGATCAATGTTTACTTCTGGTTTAACATTATCATATAAAAATTGATAGTGTACTCCAACCGCTTTCGCATTCAAATCGCTATAGCCAGTTTTAAGATAAACATTTCCATCCATGTCTGTTACCTTATCTGGAAATCCGTTTGCTTTATAGTCTTTCATTCCCCAGTCCATGATGTCACCATCTTTAACATTAAGCTTAATGTTAAAATCTCTAGTGTTATCAATGTGTAAATCTCCGTAGATTAAATAATTATCTACAACTGATTCATTAACTCTCAACTCCCAGTTAAAACCACCCTTATCAGAAATCTTACCTCTTAAATAAAATTCTGGATTTCGTACATAAATTTTATTAGATTTAGATGGATTAAAGTAGTTCTTGTCCATTGAAAGATTTACTGGTTTTGCATCAATAAATAACGTAGAACCATCTTCTTTTATAGCTTCTACATTGGACTTATCCTCTCCTGTGTACTCTTTACCATCCTTACCAAATAATACAAGTTTAGAAGAATCTGTCACAAGATTTCCATCTTTATCGATTGCCTCCCCTTTATCATTCATTTTAAATGTAAACACTTGATACCTTACAATGTTAAAGCCGTCCAAAGCCGACATTAATACTGATTGAGTACTTCTTCCATCTTCAACATTTCTACTATCAGCATAAATTATTTTTTCTGATAAGACTCTTAGATTAGGATTGGCCTTTTGTATTTTTGCTATATCTTCCTGGCTATAAACTCCATTTCCTTCTAACATATCCGTTTTTCCAGGATTATAGGTAGTCACTTTTAGTGCATAGCCTTTTCTTAGAATGATGTTATCCTTTAATAGATATTGTTGTTTTTCTGAATCAGAATAGATTTTACCAGTTTCCATCTCCGTTAAATTGTTTGGTTTATTTTTTGAAAGATCTCCTTCTCCTAATTCTATTACATTCCCATAACTTGATGCATAGGGATATTCTGTTTTAGTTTCCTTATTTTTTTCAGGCATTCTAATTTTAGTTTCAGCTTTTATCTGATCATCATCTTTAACAAAGAATCTCATATCTCCTGCAAAAGCTAATCCATCCACAATATCATTAATATTAGCGTATAAATCAAATGTCATCGTTTTTGAGTGGGAATCATACTTGGTCGTTTTGATTTCTATCGATTTATAATTATTGCCATAATATACCTTGGCATTTTTAGAAACATTACTTATCTTTCCAAGAATTTCAAAGTGTCCATCTTTAGATGGGCTTAGAACACCATAAATTTTTGATTTGATTTCGTCAAGTTTTTCAGTTTCATATTCTAAGGCACTACCATCGTCATAAGCAATGATATTTCCCTTATCATCGTATTTATAATCGTATTCCTCTGTTCTCTTACCAGTTTCACTTGTAAAGTCATCAACTTCTCTAAATTTCTTTTTAATGAGTTTCTTTAAGTCTTTGCTTTCAAAATCTCTAATTGTTGAAATAGTTTTATGAATAGTCAAGCTAGATTTTTCTTCGATAGATTCTTCATTGTCTTGATGATGTTCTACTTCAGTTGTATCTTTTTTAAGACTATCCTCTTTTCTATTTTCTAAATTTTTAAATTTAGATTCGGCAATCTCGCCAAGTTTTTGGTATTTAGATGAATCCTGATCAGGATCTACTAGATAATAGGAAATCATCCCCTTTTCATCAGCATGATCAGCAAATTTAATTCTATGAATCTTTGTGAAATTGCTAGAACCATCTAATGCAATGACTTCAATGATTTTTCCTCTTAAATCTCCTGCACCATTAATTTCATAAATGGTATTTCCATCTTTGTCAAGCTTCCTATTTCTTCCTTGACCCTCACCTGCATAAGTTACTTCAAGATTTTTCTCAACCTCTCCATCTTCATTAACAAGAGCGGCGCCAGCATACCAAACTTCGTTTGCAATCTCGTCAAATTTTTCAGGATGTTCTTTCTGATCTCTTGCAAATAGCGTTTCATTCTTATACTGATCTTTTACCTTATGATAAGTATCCTTCGTAATCAACTTAATTTTTTCAGGATTTGAAAAATCAACCGAAACAATCTTAGGGGCGGTGTTATCAATTTTTACAGGAATATAGGAAACCTGCCATGGATAATCTTTAGTTAATCTATATTTAAATTTATAGAAATATTGACCTTCTGCAATCGGTTCAAATTGACCTCTTATCTTAGTAGCAGGATCTTTGGTATCCTTGCTTTCTGGTGCATTTTCTTCTTTACCTCTAGGGTTATAGATGAGTCCATCCCATTTCAAGTCACCCCAAACTTTTAGCTTAGAAGATTTGATTCCCTTTGCATCATTTCTTTTAGAGTTTAAAATTCCTTTAATAAAGTGTTCTCTCGAAATGACTTTTAAGTCGATTTGATTTTCTCCCTCTTTATTTGTATTTACTATTGAAATCAATCCTTCTTCTGCACTTCTTAATACAAGTGGAGAAGGTGTTAATCCTCTCTCAAGTTGAGCATCTTGAGGATTTCCATTTGAATCTAAAGGATAAATCTTAGCAATATTAGAACCACTTGATGATGGTGCGTTGATCCCTTCGTTATTGAAAGCAAATAATTCTGGATTTTGATCCAGGGATGTTGTATTTTTATCTTTTCTATTTTGTATAACTCCTGCTGGATTAAATTTATCTATACCATGTTCTCCACCAATCCCTTTATTTAAGGTTCCTGGAATTTTTGGTTTACCATCATCATCATAACCTTCCATTGTTTTTGATTTTGATCCTTCTTCCCAAGCCCATTTATCAAGAATTGGTTCCTTGTTCCAATCTCCAGCAAATCCCATTAGAGGCATCGATAAAGAAGGTTGGAAATTTGTTTTCTTACCATTGGAGTTTAGAGCTTCCATTTCTTCCACTGACTCAAAATGAATAAATGATTCTACAAATTTATTTTTATTTTTAGCCTCTCCAACGTTTATAACCGCATTTAAATCAAAGCTAGAATTTGGGCCTATAGTGAAAGTGTCATGCTCAAATGTAATATTTGCATCTTTTACTTTCTCTGGGTGAATTTCTGGAACAATTTGCTTCCCATCTGGAGATTTTTCATCTTTGTATGTTTCATCCAATTTTAGTCTATCAGTTAGAGCATCTGTAGTTACCGCTGATGCTGAAACTTTAAAGGTTAAAGGTCTGTTTGATGTATTGTGAAGCTTAATTGTAAAGTATTTTTTATCTCCTTTTATTTCTTTAAGAGAAATAGAACCATAAGAGTTTACCAAACCTTTAGAATCCGTGTTTTTAAAAGTCGCTACGACCTCATTTCTTAAAGCATTGGCAACATTAATTAGACCTGCTCCCTGTTGTCTAGGTGATGCAAAGTATTGACTTTTTTCTTTCCAAGACGTTGCGTCCATCATAGGTCGCGCAGTATTTTGTAGGGCAATTTTTGTAAAACTTGTAAGATCTATTTTGTCATCTCCCTTAAGATTTTTCAACACAGGTCTTTCAAGCATTTCCTTTAACTTGGGTCTAATCAAAACAGTAGAAGCTGCTACGATTGGAGTTGCCATACTAGTCCCTGACATATAACCATAAGTTGATTTTCCATTAATGACATTAAGAGTAGATTTAATATTTTTACCAGGTGCTGAAACATCCGGTTTTAAAAGTAAATCTATTCTTGGCCCCCAAGATGTGGACCCTGCTGGAACTATGATATCTTCTTTATACAGTTCTTTGTCTGTGTCAGGTGCAAACTTAAAGTCAATCTCTTTTTCGTCACCTACATTCGGTTTATTGGAATTATAGCTTTCCATATCAATTGGATAGTATTGCTCCAATTTATCTTTAAAATCTTCCTTATTATTCCTTTTAACCTCAGTTTTTTTATCAGGGTTAATCATGTTCCATAACTTTACACCATCATCTCCTGAAATTGAAAAAACTTGACTAGTAGTTCCTTCATCCTCCTCATATCCCATAGCTGGAAGCTCTGTCCAATTATCTCTATTGTAGTAATTGACAGTATTTACAACCATAATGGCGCGTGCACCCTTATCCGTAGCTCTTTTAAAAGCATTTTTCAAATCCTTTGTATAAATTCGATCCATTACTGCAATTTTGCCTCTAAGATCCAATCCTATCAAATCTTGGTCTTGACCCTTGCCTATATATACAAATTTTAATTTACTAGGAGCTTTTGATCCATCTTCATTTGTTGTGATTTTATTCTTATCGAAAAAGGCCCCTATATTTCTGTATTTAAAACTTTCTCCACCTATGTTAACTTTATCAAACTCAACTGTTTGATTTTTAGCAGATGCGACCGCTATCGCATCTTCATGTGCTGCAGTTCGTGTTACATTTCCAGTGTCGGTCATTTTCAGATTATTATTTGCCACTAAATCCCATGAAGAACTTGAAGCAGAAGTTGCATAGTTACCCGTAGCTACAACCATTGGAATGCCTGCTTTTCTTAACGCTCTAATAGCTTGCCAATATTTCTCACCTACAAGACCTGTTCCTGTAAAACCAGATGATACCGAAACAACATCGACATTGTGTTTGATTGAATCTTCAATAGCATGAAACATTGTTTCATCTCCTGCGAAGCCAGATCCTGCGTCAGAGTACATTTTATAAGAGAAGATCTGTGCATTAGGCGCAATTCCATCTATTCCGTTAAAGTTTTTGATATCTTTTTCAGTATCATTTCCCGCAAGAATTCCTGCAATATGCATCCCATGTGGATCAAAATAATCGCTTCCATCATCAGCTTTTTCTACAGTAATTTTACCACCATTATAATAATTGAAAGCATGAGGGATTTTATCACTCAACCAGAAATTTTTATCAGTACCTTTTAAGTCTTCTTTTTTAAATTTCATTGAGCCTTTAGCATCATCATCAATCCTCATGGCCTTATGCCTATAATCTGTCCCGGTATCGATATTTGAAATGACCATACCTCTACCATCAAAGTTTTTACCAAATGGTGCATTGATAGATTTTAGGTAATCAATAGCTTCCTCAACTCCAATTTCCTTTCTAGCATGATTCATCATAGGTTGGACTTTTTGTGCCCTTTCAACCGATGAAATACCTTCTATTAGTTTAATTTTATCCAGATTATCTGGAGTTGTTTCTATTGCACTACCGTTAAAAACTGTGTCATAAGTATATAAAACTTTTGTATCCTTAAGATTGGCTAGTTCCTTGATTGCTTTTTCTCCAGATTCTTTATCTTTAAATTCAGCAATATAGACAAGTTTATCCTCTTTTTTAGGATTCTCTGTTTTTTTATTTACAAATGAGTCCGCACGATCTCCTTGAGATTGATTGGAATCTTCTTTGATTGTTGCTTCTTCATTGCTAGTTTTATTATCTATCTCAGTATTTTTACTAACAACTTCTTTTTCCTCAATAACTGTTGTTTTCTTCTCTTTAAAATCCTGTGAAGTTTCCTTAGCACTATGGATATCTTCATGTTTCTCTTTATTTTCTGTCTCCTTATCTACTGCTACTTTTTCTTTATCAGAGATAGTTACAGCATCTTCAGAACTAGATGTGTCTGCTAAGATTACCTCATTAGGGACATAGGCTGCTAAAATAACTGCAGCTGTGGTTAATGACAATACTGTACTTTTTTTCATTTTAATTCCTTACATATTTATTTAACTTCCGATAGATAGAAAACTTTAACTTTGCTAGCCTTTGTTATAAAAAGTTTTATGAAGTATTATCTAGGAAATAGAGTAGTACATTTATATATAATTGTTAGCCCTCTGAAAAATAGTATATCAATTAAAAAAATTTAAGTCAAGAAAAAATTAACACACATTAATTAATTTTTTAACGTGCCTTAATTTTATAAAATCCAAAGCTTTCGTGGTTAACTGGAATACATTATAAGCACATTCACACCATCAAGAATAGTAGGAATGAAGTTGAACCACTACTAAAACCACCAAAAACTCAGTTAAGTTTGGAGGTGAATCTTACCTACGATATTCCACTAAGTCACGAAGCTAGAATGATTAGCCTCTTTGTGGACAGTATTCCTAGTCAAGTGTTACTGGAAGAAACTTCTCACATTAGTCGCCCTGCCTTTCATCCAACTATACTCATGAAGATGATAGTGTTCACTTATGCTCGTCAAGTGTTCTCTGGACGTAAAATCGTTCAAATGAACGAAGAAGTCATTCCCATGAAATGGTTCAGCCAAGATACCTATGTTAGCTATAAAACGATTAATAACTTCCGCTCCAGTAAACATGCCAACAACCTAATCAGAATTGACTAAAAAGTACTAAACGAGCACAGATAACCCAATGAACTGGGAATATCTTGAGGACACGGACCAGTTTATAAAGCACGATGGCCTAGTTTATTCCTTTAAGAACTACTCTAGTCAAACCGATAAGTATGATTTTCAACGTGATTTCAAGATTTATGAGGCGGATAAAGTTCAAGATACTCCTGAGTTATAGTGAATTGAACCTGGAATAGTACACCAAGGATTCTAAAACGTCTCTAGAAATTAATTTTACTTTCCTAATCTTTTTGTTCATATCTTATTTCAATCCACTATAGAACAGTTGGCTAAAACAGATAGTGGAAATCAAAAACAAATCCATTATAATCCAACTTGGAATTGCTTTAAGGAACTCCTTACGCAAACATTACATAGTGAAGAAGGCTCTCAAATTTATGCCAAACGGAAAATTAATGTTGAACCCGTTTTTGGTAGTTTTCGACGTGCGCAGAGTGCATGTCAGAGGCAAACAAGCCGTCTCAACAGAGATAGCATTCATCTTCATGAGCATGAATCACACCAAATTGGCAAAGAATCTAGCATCTAAAACGTCCACCTATTCAAAAACCACACAGTGTTTCTTTCAGCTTGATTGTATTCAAGACTGAAATCACTGTGTGGTTTTATTGGAAAGCTAGTTTTTGCCTAGGTCCTTATTCTGTTTCTTCTTGGTTTTCTTCAGCTTTGACAGGTAGAGGTTCATAGGCTCTGATAATCTGAGCAACAACCGGATGACGAACCACATCCTTAGCCGAGAAGTGTACAAAATCAATTTGATGAATATTCTTGAGTTTTTCTTGGGCATCCATCAAACCTGACTTGACATTACGTGGCAAGTCAATCTGACTAATATCCCCATTGACAATCATTTTCGAGTTAAATCCAAGACGGGTCAAGAACATCTTCATCTGCATGATGGTCGTATTTTGCGCTTCATCCAAAATGACAAAGGCATCATCTAAGGTACGCCCGCGCATATAAGCCAGGGGTGCAATCTCGATGATTTCACGCTCCATAAGACGGGTTGTTTGGTCTTTCCCTAAGATCTGATATAAAGCATCATAAACTGGTCGTAAATAAGGATCTACCTTTTCCTTAAGATCTCCTGGAAGAAATCCTAAGCTCTCCCCTGCTTCTACCGCAGGACGTGTCAAAATGATACGCTTGACTTGCCCACGCTTGAGAGCTGTTACGGCTAAGGTCACTGCTAGGAAGGTTTTACCTGTCCCTGCCGGCCCAATACCAAAGGTCACATCGTGTTGTTTGACACTATCCACATAAAGCTTTTGACCCAAGGTTTTAACACGGATAGGCTTGCCTGTATTATCCTTGATAATTTCTTCTTCATAGAGGGCGACAAACTTATCGATTTCATTATTCTTAACCATGGTAATAGCTGTCACTACATCCGGAGTTCCAACGGTCATTCCACGATTGACCAAAACCATCAGGGCTTGAATAACTTGTCGGGCTTCCTCACAAGCTGACTCCTCCCCCAAGACTTGTACAATCTCTGTACGAGCATGGATGATGACATCTAACTCATCCTCCATCAAACGAAGATGGCGCTCATTAGAACCAAAAAGATGAAATAAATCATCTGGATGACTAAGCTGAATGTCTATTGAATGTTCCTTCAAATAAAGAACCTCTCTAACTCTTTTAATTTTATATAATGTTTCGTTTGCTTTTAGTAGTTAAAAAGTCGATTAGGACCTAGTAAAAGTTAAACTGAATGACTATATTATAGCAAAGAGGCTGAGAAATTACTATCCCCAACCCCATCTAGTAGCCTTAATGTTCTAGATATTCTTGCCAAATTCGATCAAACTCTCCCATATTAAAGGAAAAGCTAGCATGTTCCTCTAAAAAACGACTGACTTGATCGAAATCATCTGTATGTTTTGGGAAGGCAGACTCCTCAAAAGCCAAATCCGCTAAAATTGCTTTGGAACTACTGCTTTTAGGATTGCGTTCGGTCATGAGCCAAGTATAAAATGATTTTCTCATAAGCCTCCCTAGATTAGTTCCGTACCAAACTGGTCTTGTTTAATTTTGCCAGCTTTCATTAAACCACCAAGTGCTTTTTTAAATTGACCTTTAGAAATACCAAAGGTAGCCTTGATATCATCTGGCGCTGACTTGTCATTCAGGGTCATGAAGCCACCATTGCTTTCCAAGTAAGTTAAAATCATCTGGGCATCATTTTCCAACATCTCAAAAGAACGTGGTTTTAGTGAAAGATTAAGTGTGCGATCCACCTCACGGAAGCCAATAACACGTACATCTAACACTTGCCCCAAACGTGGCTCTGCATAACGCTCACTTGGATGGATGAAGCCAAGCATGTTATTTTCTGGCAGGTAAACAAAAGTTCCTGACAACTTGAGACGATAAACAATGGCTGGCCAGTTTTGATTCTGCATATTATTGTAGGCAGGACGAGCCAATCGTTGGAAATCTTCCTGATAAGCCAGTAGGCCCCAGATACGGTCCTTCTTATCCACTTCTAGACGAATGTATAGGCGATCGCCTTTCTTTGGCCAAAGTTCTTTAAGTTCAGGCAGAATATCAAGTGACACAACGATTTCCTTGTCAGGAAGACCTGTATCCACAAAGACACCCAAATCCTTACGGACTTCTGTTACGGTTCCCCAACCAAATTGGTCCTGAGTGGCAGTTACTTCTAGGGTTGTCAAGCGGAGCTTTTGCTTCATGTCTGTGTAGGCAAATCCTTTAACTGTATCTCCTACACTATGCTGACCTTCTTCCTTGGCAAGAGCATATGTTTGACCATCCTTTTGAACAAAGTAAAAACGGTCATTTTCATCGATGATGAGTCCAACGATAAAACTTGCAAGATTTGTATTCATGTTTCCTTCTTTCGAATAAAACTCAGCCAGCAATGCCAACTGAGTTTTTCTGTTTATTTCTTAGACTTCCAAGATTTCTTTTTCTTTGTTGGCAGTCATTTCGTCGATGTGTTTAACAGCATCGTCTGTTGCTTTTTGAATATCTTTTTCAAGAGTCTTCAATTCGTCTTCAGTGATTTCTTTTGCTTTTTCTTGTTTCTTAGCCTCGTCCATAGCATCACGACGGATATTACGGATAGCAACTTTAGCATTTTCACCGACTTTTTTCACTTCTTTAGCAAGGTCACGACGAGTTTCTTCTGTAAGAGCTGGGATTACCAAACGAATAACAGAACCATCGTTAGCTGGTGTGATACCTAGGTCTGAAGCATTCAAAGCACGTTCGATATCTTTCAAAGATGATTTGTCAAATGGTGTTACCAACAAGACACGCGCTTCTGGGATTGTGATAGAAGCAATTTGGTTAAGAGGTGTTTCAACACCATAGTACTCAACGTGGATGCGGTCAAGCAAGCTAGCATTAGCACGGCCAGCACGAATACTTCCAAACTCACGAGCAAGTGAGTGGTGAGATTGGGTCATTCTCTCTTTTGCTTTTTCTACGATTGCGTTTGCCATAATGATTTCTTATTCCTTTTCTTCGATATTATTTGAAACTGTAGTTCCGATATTTTCACCAAATACAACACGTTTAATATTTCCTTGTTGGTTCATGTTGAAAACTACCAAGTCAATATCATTATCCATTGAAAGTGTAGAAGCTGTTGAGTCCATGATACGAAGCCCTTTGTTAATGACATCACGGTGAGTCAATTCTTCAAATTTAACGGCTGTCTTATCTTTTTTAGGATCAGCATTGTAGACACCATCAACCCCATTCTTAGCCATCAAGATAGCGTCCGCTTCAATTTCAGCTGCACGAAGGGCTGCTGTTGTATCTGTTGAGAAGTATGGTGAACCAATTCCCGCACCAAAGATAACAATGCGTCCTTTTTCAAGATGACGAAGGGCACGACCACGAACGTAAGGTTCTGCTACTTGTTGCATAGCAATGGCTGTTTGAACACGTGTATCCACACCAACTTGTTGCAATGAATCTGCCATCACAAGAGCATTCATAACGGTTCCAAGCATTCCTGTATAGTCTGCTTGTACACGATCCATTCCAGCTTCTGCAGCAGGTTCTCCACGCCAGAGATTTCCTCCTCCGATTACGAGAGCAATCTCAATTCCTAAGTTATGTACTTCTTGAATTTCTTGAGCCATTGCTTGAACAGTTTTGATATCAATTCCGACACCACGCTCGCCAGCAAGGGCCTCACCTGATAACTTAATCAAAATACGTTTATATTTGGGTTCCACCTGACTTCACTCCTTTATTTTATTCAAACTATTTTATCACATTTTTTGAGAATTTTATAGTCTCATGAGTTATTCTTTTGAAAATTTTAAACGGATAAAAAGTTTTCCAAATCAGCCAAGGCACGCTCTGCAATTTTTTCATAACGAGCCTTCTTATCACGAATGCGGTCGCCTTCCAATTCCTTGATAATTCCGAAATTGACATTCATTGGTTGGAAATGTTTGCTGTCCGCATGGGTGATGTAATGAGCTAGACTGCCAATTGCCGTTGTCTCTGGGAAAATAGCAGGACTTTCCCCCTTGAAAAGACGAGCTGCGTTAATACCAGCTACTAGACCTGATGCCGCTGACTCAACATAGCCTTCCACTCCAGTCATCTGACCAGCAAAGAAAAGATTTGGTTGCTTCTTAGAACGATAAGTTTGCTCAAGAAGATTTGGTGAATCCATATAAGAATTACGGTGCATAACTCCATAGCGGACAAACTCCGCATTTTCAAGACCTGGAATCATTTGGAAGACACGCTTTTGCTCCCCCCATTTGAGGTGAGTTTGGAATCCAACGATATTGTAAAGACTGCCAGCCGCATTATCCTGACGAAGCTGAACTACAGCGTATGGTGTCTTAAATTCTCCGTCACGAGGACCTGTGTAATCGTCTGGATACTCCAAACCAACTGGTTTCATAGGACCATAGAGCATGGTTTTGATACCCCGTTTAGCCATGACTTCGATCGGCATGCATCCTTCAAAATACTTTTCTTTTTCAAAAGAATTTAACGGAGCTTCTTCCGCATTGACCAAGGCTTCATGAAAATCCATAAACTCTTGTTTAGTCATAGGAGCGTTGAGATAGGCTGCTTCTCCCTTATCATAACGAGATTTGAGATAAACCTTGTTCATATCAATCGAATTAACATCCACAATAGGCGCTGCAGCATCGTAGAAATAAAAACCGTCACCGCCATTAAGTGCGTGAATTTTCTCAGCAAGGGCATCACTAGTCAAAGGACCAGTCGCTACAACTGTAATAACATCTGTTGGCAATTCTGTAATTTCGTCACGTACCACTTCAATCAAGGGATGATTGGCAATTTTTTCAGTGACCATTTGAGAAAAACCATCACGGTCAACCGCAAGTGCACCTCCAGCAGGAACACGGGTTGCTTCTGCTGATCCTAAGATAATAGAACCTAGGCGACGCATTTCTTCTTTGAGGAGGCCGACAGCATTTGTAAGAGCATCTCCACGCAAGGAATTAGAACACACTAATTCTGCAAAATTGTCAGTTTTGTGTTGCGGTGTTGACTTGACACCACGCATTTCATAAAGTTTAACTGGAATACCACGCTCTGCGATTTGGTAGGCTGCTTCAGAACCCGCCAAGCCCGCACCGATAACATTGATATAAGATTGAGACACGACACTAATACCTCTTTGGGTGAAACTTAAGTTCATTCCAGAACAAGTCACTAGACTGTTTGACACCCACAAATCTTTCTATTTTTTTCTTCTTCTAGTATAACAAAAAAAGGGAAGAAGGCAAACTTCCCTGTCTAGTTGTTTTCTTGATCGTCTTCCCATTCGTGGTAGGCGGCGTAGAGCTGGCTTTTATTCCACTGATAAATCTTAGCGACTTCCTTAATGGCTTGATTTTTCTTGATTCCTTGTTGGATACGTTCTTGGATTTCTAAGAACAAGTCCCCTTCATCCTTATCTTCTACTTCTTGACTAGCACCCTCTACAATGAGAAGACACTCGCCCTTAAGCGGTGTTTCAGAAATGCTTTCTAGTAACTCTGTAATATTCCCACGTTGGTATTCTTCATAAATTTTGGTCAATTCTCTAACCAAGGCTACCGAGCGATCGCCGTAGACTTCTAGCATATTTTCCAGTGTATCTGCCACACGATGAGGAGATTCGTAGAAAATCTGAGTCTCAGGATAAGCTTTTTTGGCTTCGAAAAACTGCTTTTGCTGACCAGATTTTCGTGGTAAGAAACCATAAAAAGTGTGAGGTTGGGGTGCTAAACCACTAGCAATCAAGGCAGAAATCCCAGCACTAGCTCCTGGAACTGTGACAACCGCTATGTCTTCTTCAACGGCAGCCTTAACCAAATCATGACCTGGGTCAGAAATACTAGGCAACCCCGCATCAGATACTTGAGCAAGATTTTGACCTTGCTTCAACAACTCAATCAAATCAGGAATTTTTTCCTTAGCATTATGCTCGTGAAAACTGATTTGCTTGGTTGAGATTTCAAAATGCTTGAGCAAAAGTCCAGTATTACGAGTATCTTCTGCCGCGATCCAGTCGACCTCTTTCAAGGTCTGAATGGCGCGAAAAGTCATATCATCTAGATTACCAATTGGCGTTGCGACTAGATAAAGCTTGCCGTAGGGAGTTTGTCCCTTAAAACTCTTTTGAATCTGCATACTTACTCCCTAAATAACAACTCATCACAAAACATACATTCTGCATCTTGCTCCCGACGTTGGCCATAAAAGTCACGACAAACATGAAAACCATCCTCATAAATGCGACGGACATTTTCTCTTACATGTTTCGTTTTGGCTGGAGCTGTCTCCTCAACCTCTCCCAAACGTTCTCTCAGTTTATCATTTTCTAAACGAAGAGCTGTATTTTCCTCTACCAAACTCTTGAGATTTTTCTTGATAGCTTCGACGTCCGCCAAGGTTACCAACAATTGCTGTGAAAAGTCATCTAAAGCATCAAATAATTCTTTTTTATTCATTACAGCCCTTTCTATAATCTATCTTTACTTTAAATTTTTTTGTAAAACCAGGTATTCCAAAGCGTTTTGAAAGCTAACATTGGCCCGCCACATTTTTCGAGTTTGGACGAGATTTTGCAAGATGTTCCGCGCAGAAACATTGAGAACCTCCTGACCAGCTAATACCTCTAAAATTCTGAGCACTTGATCTTGCTTTTCTTTATCATCAGCCAAACTCATTAGTTTCGCAACCTGCAAATAGGATTCTTTTTTATGGGCTAAAAGCCAAGAAAAGAGGCGTTCACTTTCATCTACTAGTGTCCAAAATCCTGCTTGATGCACTAGCTTATCAGCCTCTGCCTGTGATTGACTAAACTGAGCCAATAGCTTAGCTTTATTTTTTACTAAACCAGCCTCTTCAAGCTGTGACATTAAAGTAGAGACTTGTTTCTTAAATTGGAAAATCTGTGTCCGACTTCGAATCGTTGGTAACATCTGTTCCTCATCATCAGTCAAAAAGAAAATGTAGATTTCGCTCTGTGGTTCTTCAATAACCTTCAAGAGTGAATTTGCAGCATTCACATGCATTTTTTCTGCTTGTTCGATAATAAAGACCTGACGTTGATTTTCAATACCAGACTGGGAAAATTGACCAACTAATTCTCGAATACGCTCCGTCTTAATGACTTGATTCAGAGGTTTAATTATGGTCACATCAGGAAATTCTTCCTGCTCGATCAATTTACAATTCCGACATTTTTCACAAGGAAAAATACCAGTTTTCTCACTACAAAAGAGACTTTTAGACAAGAAAAGGGCCATCTCTAAACTTCCAAAATTACCTGAAAAGAGATAAGCGTGATTGAGCTGCCCTTGCTCCAAAATATGAACAAACCGTTCAAATTGTAGAGGCTGACAAGCTCTTAATTGCTCTTGTTTCATCTCCTTAATCCCATCCTGTCAAAAAGTAGCTGCTGCGTATTTTCAATCACTTGATCAAGTGGTAGGCTAGCATCGATTTTTTCGATGCGATTTCCTTCTCTTTCAAGAAGAGAAAGGTAACCTTGACGAACTTTTCGATGTAGGTCCAAGCCTTCCATGTCCAAACGATTGACCTCCCGATCACTGTTGGCAGCAATACGTGCCAGCCCCTCTTCGACCTCAATATCAAAATAAAGAGTCAAATCAGGTTTCAGTCCATCAGTCGCAAACTCATTGAGCCAATTAATGGCATCGATATCTAAACCACGCCCAAAGCCCTGATAAGCAACCGAACTATCGATAAAGCGATCCATGATAACCAGTTTTCCAGCTGCAAGTGCTGGTAAGACCTTTTCCACCAAGTGTTGTCGACGACTAGCAATATAGAGGAGAAGCTCAGTCTTAGGATCCATTTCAGTATGACTAGGATCTAGGATAACTTCGCGAATTTTTTCTCCAATTAAGACCCCACCTGGTTCACGGGTTGTTAAAACTTCCATTCTCCTATCCTCTAATATAGGGATTAAGGCTTCAAGAACGCTTGTTTTTCCTGCTCCCTCTGGTCCCTCAAGAGAGACTAAAAATCCTTTTGACATGTCTGACTCATTTCTATTTTTCTCTCTTCTATTCTATCAAAAAAATGGGGATTTGTGAAAAGCTTTTTTCATTTCCTTCTTTGTAA